>NZ_LNCE01000160.1:0-3371 GCF_001445815.1 Janthinobacterium sp. Ant5-2-1
ACATCTTATAAATGAAGATTAATATCAAAAAATAATTTCAATAGTAAATAAAAAATTTATTGCTGTTAAAATATTTTTATTGCTTTTATATATACTGTTACCATTGTACAAAACCCGTCGTTTAAAAAATACACAGTTGATATTTGTTTGCATCTTCTGTTGATGAACTGTAACAGGTGAGGCAAATTTGCGTTACTGGGTTACGCCCGCCTGAAGCTTGCCCCAGGTGAATGTATTATGCAAAATCAAAACTGAGTGATCTATTCTTATTACTTTGGCTGAGTTTTAAGCGCAAAAAAAATCTTTAGGGGAAATAGCCGGATTGAGGTTTGATCGCATTCACGGCGAGGTCGGGGAGGGCGTAGTTCGTGCCCCTGCAGGGCGCGATATCGTGGCTTCGTCGCTCGATGGCGCCACTTCATGGAGAACATTACCTGCAGCGTCGCCAGCCATTCGCTGATTCGATGCAGCCATCTTTCGCAACCAACCGCCGTTCGCGCCTGCATTAGATCCAGGAACAGACGCGCACCGCAGGCATAGCGCTTTTCGACGGCCCAGCGCATTTGTCGGAGGTACTTTGCTAGAGGACGTGACTGGCAGCGGCAGTCTCGACATCATTCACGGGACGGGGCTGTGGCAGTGCTTGCTCGCCGGCTTATCGAAGGGAAGACCACAGGATTCGGAAAAAAACGGGCGCCAAGGCAACGGGGCCTTCAATGAAGGACCGCTTTCGACTGCGAATTCAATCGGGGGTCGCACACTCTATGTAGTGGTCAACCCATCCCGGACACTACGTTAAGTTTTTTTTCGGAGACGGCCGGTGTCAGTCCCTGGTTGAACTGATGTAGCCGTATCGAGTTATACCGGTGCATCAGGTAGTGGTAGTGGCTGATGTCCCGTTGTGCTTCTTGTGCTGTCACGTAACCGGTTGACGGCACCCATTCCGTTTTAACGCTACGGAATAGCCGTTCCATCGGGGATTTATCCCAACAATTTTCCCGACGGCTCATACTTTGTCGTATCTGATAGCGCCACTGCGCTGACGGAATTTTCGACTGGCGTACTGGCTACCTTGATCGGAATGAAATAGCAGCCCCTGCGGTCGGCCGCGCTGCTCGTAAGCCATTTCCAGCGCCGGCACAACAAGGTCGGCGTCGGGTCGTAGCGAGAATGCCTAGCCCACCGCTCGGCGAGTGAACAAATCCAACACCACTGCCAACTAATACCATCGGCCTTGCGCCCAGACATAGGTGATGTCCCCGCACCAGACCTGATTTGGCGCCTCAACTGTGAATGCACGATTGAGGTGGTTCGGAATATCGACCCGCTCCACCGTAGCCTGCTTATAGGCATGGCTGCCAGACTATTTGCAGACCAGCCCCAACTCTTCCATCAAACGACTGACTTTGAAGCGGCCAATTGCCGTGCCTTCCTCACGCATTATGCCCATGATGCTGCGGCTTCCCGCCGAACTGCGACTCTCGACGACCAGCTCGTGCACGGGGCTACGCAATGCCATGCGCTCAACATCAATGTGCCGGACGCGCTCCCGATGCGCATACAGGCATGACCGCGCTACGTCGAACACAGCGCAGATCCACTTGATTGATTCGTCATCACAAATCTGATCGATTACCTCGTACGTTCGATCCCTTCTGACATCAAGAGCCCGGTAGCCTTTTTTAAAATGGACTTCTCCCGCTCGAGACGCTCAATGCGTGCTTTGAGTTCCTGCATTTGCTGCTGATCCGGCGTCATTGCTTTACTCTGTAGGGTGATGCCTTGCCGCTCCAACTGAAGCTGCTGCACCCAACGCGGCAGCACTGATTCACTGATGCCGACCTACCGGCTTACCTCCTTATGGCTATATCCTTCATCCAGTACCAGGCATGCCGCCTGCTGTTTGAACTCAGGGGAAAACGTACTTCTTTGCATGCTCATCAAACACCTCTTTATGGCGAGCACTCTCGCCTAAATCAGTGTCTGGGTACGTTAAACCACTACAACGCAGGTAGGGCTCAATCTCGCCAATGTTGTCGGCCTTGAATTCGCCTAGCTTGAGCTAGATGGCGACCAGGCTCCGCAATCGAGACACACCACGTCTTAAATGGAACAGGGATTCAACCAAGACCTGCGCATGTTGATGCTAGAGAACCCGGAGCTGTTTGCGTAACCATCCACGGTATGAAGGAAATCCAGGTGACGGCCGGGTATTGCATGGAGCGGTCCGATCTTATGGGGGTACCCATGCACCTTGACGGTTTGGCGCGACTTGTACCATATCACTCACGGCACATAGCTACATATAACAGTGGACACGAACCAGAATGTATACTTCAAGTTGATGAGTTATATTAGTTAAATTACTTTATTTCCATTTTCCATTTTCCATTTACTGCTTACTGTTTTTGACTGCAGTATAATGTCTTCTCGACCTAACACATTTAAAGTTCCTAAATTTTTGGTTTCAGTAAGCTTGCGCAACATTACAGTTATTGTCGTAGGATAGTCGAAGCCAGCTCCAGTATTTCGATCTATAATATAACCGATTCCTCCACCAATTAAAATGTTACCCCAGACCGCACCATTCGATTTTGATATAAGAGTTTGATTTCCAACATAAATTTCTTTTTTACAATCGATTGCTAAATCTCCTGTACTTTTATGCACAGATATACTCGCGGGCGTAGTTAGAAACCACGATCCCGTATTGTTGGTGAGCGTACATCCCACCCCTGCCACCTCTTCGGTCTCATATACAGTCTTAACAGTGATTGGCTGCATACGTTCCCCCGCAACAGAAGCACATCCAGTAATTATAAAAATTACAATAAATAGCATTACTATCTTCATTATCTTCCTTTTTTATGGTGCCCAAACGCGCCTACTCCTCGAACATCTTAACAGAATGATTAAAAAATAAAATAAAATTATTATTAGTTGATAATTTTTATGGCCAATAATGGTGTAAAAGTAAAGAAATGACTACCGATCACCGCCGCACGGTCCGCGAACTTAGACAACAAAGGAGTGTATTCAGGCGATTGAGCCTCAGGGGCGACGAGTAACGCCTATTTCAGAGAGGCTATACGCTGAACGTTCTACATCTGGTTAAGCAGCATTTTGAGTGAAAAATTGAAGCAATTAAGCGTCAATAAGTTGCACTAAAAAACGCAAAATGAAAACAATTATCAATCAGCCACATATTTTCAAAAAGCAACCTATACTGAGGTTATGTACATAATTGTTGAAATTATTACTTAAAAATTTATTTATTTGGGTTAGATTTTTATAAAAAAACACACAGCAGAACTTACGTGATAACGAAGAGTTTCTAAAAAACATTAAGCGGCAACTATTAATAGTTATAA
>NZ_LNCE01000161.1:0-800 GCF_001445815.1 Janthinobacterium sp. Ant5-2-1
CACAGAATTCGAAAAAATTAGTACGCTAAGGATTTCAGCCAGCACTCCGACGTGCCCATCTTCGGTGTGACGTTTCCTCGGCCAGCCAGCCGGTGCGGATACGAGATACGTCATGGGCCGAAACGCTAAGTCGGTCGAACTTCGTGATCAACACGCCACGGAGGCGAAAAATCTAGGTGGTCTGGCTTTATAACGTCTCGTATTTTTTGTACAATTTATCTGGAACTAAATACAGGTTTCCCCTAGGCCGCGAGCAGGCCACGTAGAACTTATTCCTTGTCGTCGGGGCGAGGTCTTTGAGCCCGCCCTTCTTGTACGCTTTCAACGTGGTCGGGTTCAGAACTACGCACACGTCGCCATAGTGGTCGTCGCCCTTGGACCCGCCCCAGTTCTGCGAGTGGCAGCCGTATTCTCGTGTTCTTGGTAGAAGAGCTTGACCGTTGTCGCGCTCGAATACAGCTCCTCCGCGCGCTGTGCATCCTCGACGAGGACGACCTCGTAGTCGCCTGCCCCGTGCGACTCGATGTCGATGCCGACCGTCTCCCGAATAGAGCTGCAGACGGCGGGCGGGCACCGGCGACTCTTTTTCAGCGTGTCATCATCGATGCCCACTTCCATACCTTTGAACCGCGTCCGGTATTTCTGGTACCATCAGCGGCGAGTATGTCGTAGAGACGAATGCTCCCGAAGTCGCTGACGACTACTTAGCCGGGCAGATCATCCTCACTGATGCCCGGAAAATAGTCGAAAGCCTGTTTTGCAGCACGGTCTAAGCTAAGACCGCCGGACTTATGTTCGAC
>NZ_LNCE01000162.1:0-651 GCF_001445815.1 Janthinobacterium sp. Ant5-2-1
GCCTTGCCGATATCGACGAGAGCGGCATTGTGATCCGTCGCATGGAGCGTCCAAAGCCGCCGCCCGAACTTGACGCCATCGAGCAGATGGTCACCAATGAAATGGATCCGGTGAGCATCCTTGATGTGTTGACCGAAACTGAAAAATGGTTGGACTTGCATAAACTCTTCGGTCCGTTGTCCGGCTTCGAGGCCAAAGTAGACGATCCGCGCAAGCGCTTTATCACTACGTTGTTTTGCTATGGTTGTAACTTGGGCGCCACGCAGACCGCACGCTCGATCAAGGGCCTGAGCCGCAAGCAGGTGGCCTGGCTCAATCTCAAGCATGTCACCGAGCAGCGCCTGGACAAGGCGATCGTCAAGGTGATCAATGCATACAACCGCTTCGCATTGCCACGTTATTGGGGATCGGGAAAGAGCGCGTCGGCCGACGGTACCAAATGGAACATTTACGAGGCTAACCTGCTTTCCGAATACCATATCCGTTACGGTGGATACGGCGGCATTGGCTACTACCATGTGTCCGACAAGTACATCGCGTTGTTCAGTCACTTTATTCCATGCGGCGTCTATGAGGCGGTTTACATCCTCGATGGGCTAATCAACAACCAGTCGGACATCCAGCCAGATACGCTGCACGGCGATACCCAGG
>NZ_LNCE01000163.1:0-635 GCF_001445815.1 Janthinobacterium sp. Ant5-2-1
CCACCGGATAGATCCCCACGCAGCGCATGAAGTCCTGCGCGAACACGGGGTTGAAATGGAATTTGCTCCACTCATAAATCTTGCGCAAGGCTTCGGCGGCGGCGACGCCCTTGTGGTAGCTGCGGTCAGACGTCAGCGCGTCATACACGTCGACGATGGCGGCCATCTGCGCCAGCTCGCTGATGGCGTCGCCGGCCAGCTGGTCCGGATAGCCGCTGCCGTCGCGCCGCTCATGGTGGTGCAAGGCGATATCGAGGGGAATGGCGCCCAGCTCGGGCGAGCGGCACAGGATATCGTAGCCATCGCGCGGATGGCGCTTGATCAGAGAAAATTCTTCCGGTGTCAGGGGGCCGGGTTTGTTCAGCACGCTATCGGGCACCAGCGCCTTGCCTGTATCGTGCAGCAAGCCGCCCAGGCCGGCCTGGTGCGTAGTGGCGCCATCGACGCCCCGCGAGCGGCAAAACGCCACCATCAGCGCGCACACACTGACGGAGTGCAGGAAGGTGTAGTCGTCCTTGTTCTTGATGCGCAACAAACCGACGAGGGCGCCGGGATTGCGCAGAATCGATTCGGTAATATCTTGCACCGTGTGCTGCACGCGGTCGATCTCGACGGCCTTGCCGAGGCGTACATCG
>NZ_LNCE01000164.1:0-627 GCF_001445815.1 Janthinobacterium sp. Ant5-2-1
ACACCGCCCGTCACACCATGGGAGCGGGTTTTACCAGAAGTAGGTAGCTTAACCGCAAGGAGGGCGCTTACCACGGTAGGATTCGTGACTGGGGTGAAGTCGTAACAAGGTAGCCGTATCGGAAGGTGCGGCTGGATCACCTCCTTTCTAGAGTTTGCACGAATCAGTAATGATTCACGCATCAAATGTTCACACTTATCGGCTGTTAGTAAGAGAAGAAACAGTAGTCGTAGTAGTTCCGCGTTGGGGCTGTAGCTCAGCTGGTTAGAGCACCGTGTTGATAACGCGGGGGTCGTTGGTTCGAGTCCAACCAGCCCTACCAGTCATTACCCAGGGGGATTAGCTCAGCTGGGAGAGCACCTGCTTTGCAAGCAGGGGGTCGTCGGTTCGATCCCGTCATCCTCCACCAAAGTTTTACTCGAAAGTACAAATGTAAGCCGGTCACAAGACTGTGGTTTAGATTTGATCTTTTAGCGATCAAAGCTGTTTCGTTCTTTAACAATCTGGAAGAAGTAAAGATTATTTATTGATCGGTTTGCCGTAAAAGGTAAATCGATGGGTAATGATTGTATGTATCAACAAACAAGCAACAACGTTGTACTTTCTTATCCCTGTAGCGCTCTTTCA
>NZ_LNCE01000165.1:0-1391 GCF_001445815.1 Janthinobacterium sp. Ant5-2-1
CAGCATCACGCCCTGCGCCGCCATATTCGTGGCGGTACTGGTGATGGTCGGATCGACACCGAGCCAGGCTGACAGCCCGGCGCCGGCCAGCTTGGCGCCGACGGCCGCCAGGTTGCCCTTGCCGGCCTGCGCCTGCGAGTGTTCGCGCAGCGCGTGCGAAATTTCATGCCCCATGACGATGGCCACTTCATCGTCTGTCAAATTGAGCTTGGTGATGATGCCGCTGTAAAAAGCGATCTGCCCGCCCGGCATGCAAAAGGCATTGACCTCGTCCGAGTTGAGCAGATTGACTTGCCAGTTCCAGTTCGCCGCCGCCTCGTTCCAGCGCGTGGCGAACGGGATAATGCGCTGGGCGATGGCGCGCAGACGCCTGACCTGCGGGTCGCTGTCGGGCACCAGCGCGTTTTTTTCCTTCGCTTCGTTGACCAGCTGCGTATATTGCTGCTTCGATTCTGCATTGAAGTCGGCGCCGCCGGCAAAGATGCGCGAGGTCGACAAAGGCCGCACCTTGATGCCATCTTGCATCGTCGCTTGCTGGGCGTGGACGGACAGGGGCGCCAGGGCGGTGGCCGCGCACAGGCTGGCCAGGACGGCGTAACGTTTAAGGGATATTGGTGCCATTGGCAGACCTCCATGGAGCGATTTTAGGCAGCATCATCATGGCCGGGAAGGCCAGGAAGAAGCACACGATGAAAAACGAAAACCAGCCCAGTTCGGCGACCAGAAAGCCCACCGAGGCATTGATCAGGGTGCGCGGCACCGCGCTCAGGCTGGAAAACAAGGCATATTGCGTGGCAGTGTAGCGCGGGTCCGTGGTGCGCGACAGGAACGCGACAAAGGCGGCCGCACCCAGGCCCAGGCTGGCAAATGCTTCAAAACCGATCACGGCGCTGAGCAGCATGGTGTTCGGCCCCACCTGCGCCAGCCAGGCGAATCCCAAAATCGCGATCGCCTGCAGCGCGCCAAACACCCACAGGCCCCGGTTGATGCCCAGCTTGAGCATCCATATGCCGCCCACCACGCCGCCGGCCAGGCTGGCCCAGAAACCCGTGGTGTTGGCGGCCAGGCCGATCTGCGTCATGGAAAACCCCAGATCCAGATAAAACTTCGTCGCCAGCGCCGTGGCCATGCTGTCGCCGATTTTGTAGAGTAATACGAAGGCGAGGATCCACATTGCGTTACGCCAACCATCGCGCGCGATGAATTCCTGGAACGGCAGGATGATCGCTTCGCGCATGGTCTTCGGCGGCGAGCCGTACACGGTGGGCTCCTTGATCAGCAAGGTGCACACGAGGCCAGGCAGCATGAAGGCGGCCGTGATCCAGAAGACGGGCTGCCACGGCATGCGGTCGGCCAGGATCAGCGACAGCGCGCCCGGCACCATGCCCGCC
>NZ_LNCE01000166.1:0-54303 GCF_001445815.1 Janthinobacterium sp. Ant5-2-1
CGGCAGCGAAGAACAGCAAGCCAAGGGCCTGGCAAACCAGGTCGAAGGCAAAGTGCAGAAGAAGGTTGGCGATGTGAAAGACGCGGTGGAAACCGTCACGCGCAAGCCGTAATCTGACGCACGCATAAAAAAACCGCCGCCTGTCGCGAGACAGGCGGCGGTTTTCATTTGCGGGCGCGCTTTACTTCGCTACGCCCAGATTCTGCTTGAAGAACATCTCGATTTTCTTGTACACGTGGCGCTGGCCTGCGCGCGACGAGATGCCGTGCTTGGCGCCCGGGTACGTCATCAGGTCGAACTGCACGCCGCGGTTCACCAGCGCGTCGATCAAGCGCGTGCTGTTGCTGAACAAGACGTTGTCGTCGGCCATGCCGTGCACAAGCAGCAGCGGCGACTTCAAGCCGTCGAGGTGGGCGAACACGGTGCTGGCCTTGTAGCCGTCCACGTTTTCCTTTGGCATGCCGAGGAATTGTTCCGTGTAGTGGGTGTCGTACAGCGACCAATCGGTGACGGGCGCCACCGAGACGCCCATGGCGATCTTGTCGGACGCGGCCGACAGCAGGCGCAAGGTCATGAAACCGCCGTAGCTCCAGCCGAATACGCCGATGCGTTTGGCATCGACGAAGCTTTGCTTGCCCAGCCAGTCGATGCCCACCAGTTGATCGGCCACTTCGGCCGCGCCCAGGTTGTGGTAGATGGCGTCCGTGAATGCGCGCTCGCGGCGCGACGAACCGCGGTTATCGAGGCGGAAGACGACAAAGCCCTGCTGCGCCATGTACTGGTCGAAGTTGTTGCCCCAGCGGCGAGCCACGTGCTGCGAGTGCGGGCCGCCATACGTCGACAGGTAGACGGGATAGCGTTTGCCCGCGTCGAAGTTCGACGGTTTCACCAGCGAGTAATGCAAGGTCTGGCCATCGTTGGCCTTCAAGGTGCCATATTCCGTCGGCAGGTGGTCCGCCTTGTACTTGAAATACGGGTGGCTGGCGTTCAGCGCATTTTCTTCCAGCCAGCCCACCATGGCGCCGTCAGGGCGGCGGATGCTCACTTGCGGCGGCGTGGCCGGGTCGGAATACGTGTCGACGAAGACTTCGCCATTGCGCGAGAACGTCGTGTCGTGCCAGCCATCGGCTTTCGTCACGCGCTGCGGCTTGCCGGCCGTGCTGCCGTCGAGCGCCAGGGCGTAGGTCTGCTTGTCGATCACGGCGTCGCGGTTCGACGCGACAAACACCTTGCCGGTTTTCTGATTCACGGCCAGCACGCTGTCGATGCCCCATTCGCCGGAAGTGACCGGGTGCAGCAGCTTGCCGCTCATGTCGTACAAATACAGGTGATTGCGGCCCGTGCGCTCGGACGACCACAGGAAGGTGCCGTTCGACAGGAAGCGCAGGTCGTCATGGATGCTGACCCAGGTCTTAGACGTTTCCGTCAGCAAGGTGCGCTGCGCCAAAGTACCGGCATCGACGGCGACCAGGTCGAGGGTCTTCTGGTCGCGCGACTGGCGCTGGTACACGAGCGACTTGCTGTCCGCGCTCCAGTCGGCGCGCACCAGGTAGATGTCCGGGTTCGTGCCCAGGTCCACCTGGCGCTGCACGCCCGTTTCCGGTGAAACGATCAGCAACTGCACCAGCACGTTCGGGTCGCCGGCGGCAGGATAGCGCTGCTCGACGACGTCGGTGCGGTCGGCGAAGATTTCAAAGCGGCGCACGACGGGCACCGGTGCTTCGTCATAGCGCTTGTAGGCGATGGCGGAATCGTCCGGGGCCCAGTAGTAGCCGGTGCGCTGGCCCATTTCTTCCTGCGCCACGAATTCGGCTTCGCCATTGTGGATGGCGCCCTTGCCATCGGTCGTCAACTGGCGTTCCTGGCCCGACTTCAGGTCGATCACATAGATGTTCTGGTCGCGCACGAACGAGACGTAGCGGCCTTTCGGCGAGATTTTCGGGTCGAGCACATTGCCCTTGGCGACCAGGCGCGCCTTGTCCGGGTGGGCCGCGTCGACCAGGTACAGATTGCCGGCCAGCGGCACCAGCAGCTGCTTGCCGTCGGGCGACCAGCTGTAGCTGAGAATGCCGTTCAGGCTGGCCGTGCGCTCGCGTTCGCGGCGCGCCTGCTCTTCGGGCGAAATCGTTTCATTCGGCACCAGCGCCTTCGAGTCGACCAGGCGGTGCGTGCTCTTGTCCTTCAGCTTGAATTCCCACAGGTCGAGCTGGAACTGGTTGTCGGCGCGGCCGCGCAGGAACGTGACGCGCTCGCCATCGGGCGAGACCTTCAGGTTGCGCACGCCGGGGCCGGCCAGCGCCGGATCGGCGTGGATGCGTTCCAGGGTCAGCTTTTCAGCCGATGCGGGAACGCTGGCCATCGCGGCCAGAAAACAAAGAATAAAACGCATGGATGTCTCGGTAGTTGGAAGAATGAAGGGCACTGCATGCATAAGCGAACTTGAGCGTTGCCTAAGCGTAAGACGATACCAGAGCGTGCCTCTTTATGCGATAGCTCCTGCCACGGAATATGGGCGTGCCGGCCGTATTTCCTTCGTGAAAAATATCCAAGCGCCACTCATTCCATGGCGCTTTACACAGTTCAGGCTAATATCGACCCTGCGATGACGGTCAGGCACGCGCCGCCTATCCAGGCGTGGCCATCGCGGAAGCTGATGGACACGCGGCCGTCGCGCTGCAGGCAGGTGCCCTGGCGGACAGTGTAGTCGCCTCCTGCCAGCAGCTGCGCGATGCAGGCGTTGGCGCTGCCCGTGACGGGGTCTTCCACCAGCGCGCCATGCTCGCTGAGCAGCGCGCGCACTTCGTAATCGGCTGGCCCGCCTGCGGCGTGCGGGCCATACAGCGCCAGGCCGTCCGCTTCGGCTGCGGCCAGCAAGGCCGTCAGCGAGGTGATGTCGGCGTGCACGGCCAGGCAGGCGGCGGCGCTTGCCAGCGGTACGCACAGCCAGCGTATGCCCATCTCGACGACGGTGCCGGCAGGAGCCGGAGCGCCGGCCAGTGTGGTTTGCAGCAGCGGCAGCAGAGTGGATTCGAGCGCGCGCTTGCTGCACGGCGGCGCCTGGAACGCCAGCACGCCGCCCGCCTGCCGTTCAATTTGAATCAGGCCGACGCCGCATTCCTGCACGATGCGCGCGCCCTTCGGCTGCATGCCCGCATCGAGCAGGGCGTGCGCCGTGCCCAGGGTCGGGTGGCCGGCGAACGGGAATTCCATCTCGGGCGAAAAGATCCGCACGCGGTAGTCGGCTGCCAGGTCGCGCGGCGCCAGCACGAAGGTAGTTTCCGACAAACCCGTCCAGCGCGCAATCGCCTGCATCTGCGCGTCATCGAGGCCGTCGGCGTCGAGCACCACGGCCAGCGGATTGCCCATGAAGGGCACCTTGCTGAAGACATCGACCTGCCTGAAGGGGCGCGGCTGCGGCATGGCGAATTCCTTGAAAGTTATGGCACCGCGCGCAGGCGCTGCAGCGACAGCCGGTTCAGATACCAGGTCAGCAGCACGGCGGCCACCGTCAAACCCGTGACGAGGCCGATCCAGAAACCGGCGGCGGCCATCGGCTCGGCCGGCGACCAGATGAAGCCAGCCGGCGCGAGGCCCAGCACATAGCCGATCGGCAGCGAGAAGCCCCAGAAGGCCAGCAGCTGTATCAGCATCGGCTGGCGCGTCACCTTGTAGCCGCGGATGGCGCAGGACGTCGCCACCTGCGTCGCGTCGGACAGCTGGAACAGGGCGGCGAACAGCAGCAGCTGCGCGCACAGCGCCTGCACTTGCGGATCGGACGTGTAGGCTTGCGCGATCTGGTGGCGGAAGATGGTGATGACGGCGGCCGAGACGATGGCCGCCGTCAGCGACATGGCCACGCCCACCCACGAAATGAAGCGCGCCTTGCGCAAATTGGCTTCGCCCACGGCGTGACCCACGCGCGTGACGAGCGCGATGCCGAACGTGAGCGGCACCATGAAGACGACGGACGAGAAATTCAGGGCGATCTGGTGCGCCGACACCTGGATCACGCCGAAGCGGGCCACCAGCAGGCTGATGACGCCAAAGGCGCTTACTTCGGCAAAGTAGGTGACGCCGATGGGCAGGCCCAGGCGCAGCATGGGACCGATGGACGACAACTGGGGCCATTCCCAGTGTGTGAACGGATACGTGGCGCGGTAGGCGGGCGCGATCCTGATCCAGGCCAGCATGGCCAGCAGCATCATCCACACGCAGCAGGTGGTGGCCACGGCGCAGCCCACGCCGCCCAGCTTCGGCATGCCCCAGTGGCCGTAGATCAGCAGGTAGTTGACGAGGATGTTGAGGCCCAGCGCCGCCAGCGCGATGACCATCACCGGCTTGGTCTGGTTGATGCTGGTGCTGTAGCCGTATAGCGCGCGGTAGGCGGCGAACGGCGGCAGCGCGCAGCTGATGATGTGCACGAACAGCTTGGCCTTCGATGCCACGGCCGGTTCGAGCATCAGGTGGTCGAACACCAGCGCCGCCATGTTCGTCAGCAGGCAGGCCACCAGGCCCACGAGCAGCGCCTTCCACAGCGACTGGCGCACGATGTGCGGCACCTTGTCGTGGCGCGCGGCGCCGATTTCATGCGCCACCAGGGTATTGATCGCCATCATGATGCCGCTCACGGTGACGAGCACGATGGACCAGATGGCCGCGCCCAGCGACACGGCTGCCAGCTCCTCGGGGTTCGTGTGGCCCGTCATCGCCACGTCGGCCGCGCCCATGCCGACGGTGGCCAGCTGGCCGATCAGGATGGGCCAGGCCAGCTTCCACAGCGACGACACTTCGGTGCGGATGGCGGGCAGGGTGAACGAGGTAGTGTGTGGCATGGGCGGCAAGCTTGACTAAACACAAGATTCTACCGGCATTCGCCGTGCTTGTCCGCCGTGGCGCCCAGGGCGCTCGGGCACGGTAATCATTTGTTACAGCTAAGTGGGCCAGTCGCGGATAGACTGCGCGCTCTATTTGGCAAAATGACCAAATAGTCAACCGCAGTACCCTGACTATGGAGTAAGACCATGTTGAAGAAAGCCTTGAACTGCGCCCTGTTGCTGGGCGCCGCCATGACGGCCGAACTGGCCGGCGCCGGCGAACTGACCCTGTATTCGCGCGACGATTATCACGGCCGCTCGCACACCGTACGCGATACGGTCGCCGACCTGGAAGACGTCAATTTCAACGACACGACGCAAAGCATCCGCGTGCGCTCGGGCCGCTGGGAAGCGTGCGAGGAAGCCGATTTCCGCGGCGATTGCTTCCTGCTCTCGACGGGAGAGTACCCGTCGCTCGATGGCCATGCCAACAAAATCACGTCGCTGCGCGAAGTACGCGGAGGCTGGGATGGTCATTCGGGCCGCGATCGTGACCGTGGGCGAGACCGGGACGGCCGCTGGGAACGTGACCGGGAGCACGGCCATTTGCCAGGGCGCTCGCTGGGCGGCGAACTGACCTTCTATACGCGCGACGATTTCGCCGGCCGCAGCTTGAGCGTGCGCAACGCTTCAGCCGACTTGCGTGAGCGCGACTTCAACGACACGGTGCAAAGCGTGCGCGTGCGCTCCGGCTATTGGGAAGTGTGCGAGGACGTGGGCTTCCGTGGCCGTTGCCGCACCTTGCAACCGGGCGAGTACGCGAGCCTGGAGCGCATGAGCAACCGCATCTCGTCGGTACGCGAAGTGCGCTGAAGTGGGCTGACACGAGGCGGCTAGTACGCCAAGTGGCAATAACGGGCTCCGCAGGAGCCTGTTATTGCTTTTGGTAACAATTTATTGTGCTTTTTCCATACTTTGTTACACCGTTTTTTCTGCGGATGGCTACACTGGCATCAGTTGTCATGTAGATCACTTGCCTTTGCCGCCACCGGAGACCTTCCCATGAATCGCCCGCTGACTTTTGCCTTGCTGTGCGCCAGTTCGCTGTTTGTCCATCTCGCGGCGCAGGCCGGCGAGATCCGCCTGTACACCGATGACAATTTCAAGGGGCGCGTCGTCGTCTTGCGCGATACGACGGACGACCTGTCGCGCGTCAATTTCAATGATACCGTCTCGAGTATCCAGGTCGATTCGGGCAGCTGGGAAGTGTGCACGCATGGCGATTTCAAGGGCGATTGCAAGACACTGGAACGGGGCGACTACCGCTCCATGCCGGGCATGAACGATAAAATTTCATCCGTGCGCGAAATCGGCAGCGGGCAGGGCAGCGGCAGCGGTAGCGGTGGACGCCGCGCGGCGCTGGAGCTGTTCGCCGACGGAGGCCAGCGCGGCGCGTCGGCCGGCGTGAATGCGGACCGCGACGACCTGGTCGACATCAGCTTCAACGACCGCGCCAGCAGCGCGCGCGTCGAGTACGGCTACTGGCAACTGTGCAGCGATTCCAACTACCATGGCAGCTGCCGCGTGTTCGGGCCTGGCAGCCACGATGACCTGGGCAGCCTGAATGGGCGTGTGTCGTCGGCGCGCCTGGTCGATCCACGCGAGGAGAACCGTCCGCAAAATGACGAGGGTCTGGTGGTGCTGTATGGCCGCGCGTTCCTGAAGGGGCGAGGGCTGCAGGTGAACCGCGACGTCAGCGACCTGGTGCTCCTGAACTTCAACGACCAGGCCGAATCCATCGCCATCAACGAAGGCACCTGGGAAGTGTGCACGAATTCGCAGTTCAACGGCACCTGCGAGCGCATGGGGCCGGGCAAGTATGAAGTGTTGAACACGGCGCTCGACAAGCGCATTTCCTCGCTGCGCCGCCTGTACTGAACGCTTGATCGGGCCTGTCCCGTGGCCTTGTATTTGTTACACTAGCATCCTGGCACAATAGCCAGGCAAATCATCACCAAAGAATGAAGAATGGAGTTAATCATGACGGGCCCTTTCAAACACACGCTGGCATGCGCGGCCACCTTGCTGCTCTCGCTGGGGGCCCATGCGGCCGCCCATGCGGGCGATATCACCTTGTTCGAAGACGTTGATCTGCGTGGCCGCGCAGTGAACCTGCGCGAGACGACGGATGATCTGTCGCGCATGGGCTTCAACGACAAGGTGTCGAGCATCCTGGTGCGCTCGGGCACGTGGGATGTGTGTACCGATGCCGGTTTTCGCGGCAATTGCCGCACCCTGGGGCCAGGCGAATACCGTTCGATGCCCGGAATGAACGACGCCATCAGTTCGGTGCGCGAGTCGGGCCGCGGCGATGGCAACAATCCGGGACGCCCTGGGCGCGATCCCGACCGGGGTCATGGCGGCTATGGCCGTGGCGGCACCCTGGAAGTGTATTCGGGCGCGGGCCAGAATGGCGGCTCGGCGCGCCTGAACCGCGACACGGACGATTTCGTCAATATCGGTTTCAACGACCGCACCAGCAGCATCGTCGTCTATAACGGCTACTGGCAGCTGTGCAGCGATTCGAACTACAACGGCGTGTGCCGCATCTTCGGCCCTGGCCGCCACGATGACCTGGGACGCGGCCTCGATGGGCGCGTCTCGTCGGCGCGCATGGTCGACGAGCGCGAAGCGCGCCGCCAGCAGCAGTACGATAACCAGTACCAGCGGCCGCAGTACGACCAGCCGCAATATCCGCAATACCAGCAGCCGCAGTACCAGCAGCGGGGCGCCGTGCTGCTGTTCCCCGAAGCGGGCATGCGCGGCGAACCGCTGGCGCTGGACCGCAATGCGGAAGACCTGGTGCGCTATAACTTCAACGACCGCGCCTCGTCCATCGTCGTCAACGAGGGCCAGTGGGAAGTGTGCAGCGATTCGAACTTCCATGGCCGCTGCGAAGTGATCGGGCCGGGCGAATACGGCCGCCTGAACGCCATGGAAAACCAGATTTCCTCGCTGCGCCGCGTACGCTGATTCCTTCCTGACTCAGTGTTGACAGGCCGCCTGCCGGGTTGATCCCGCCAGGCGGTTTTTACATTCGCTGCCGTGCGCTGACATTTGCTTGCCCTTTGTTACACTCGCCGCCTGCCGCCTGGTCTACACTGGCGAAAATGTCATCAGTATTGGAGTTGTCATGGTTCGATCTTTCCGGCCCGCGCTGTTGTGCGCCGCCACCTTCCTCGCCCCCCTTGCCGCATCCGCAGGCGAAATCACCCTGTTCGAGGACGCCGGTTTCCGCGGCCGTCCCGTCACTCTGCGTTCCGACACGGGCGACCTGTCGCGCATGGGCTTTAACGACAAGACCTCGAGCATCATCGTGCGCTCGGGCACGTGGGAAGTGTGCAAGGACGCCAATTACCGGGGCAACTGCCGTACCCTCGGACCTGGTCGCTACGGCAGCATGCCGGGCATGAACGACGCCGTTTCCTCCGTGCGCGAAGTGGGCCGCCCGGGCCATGGCGGCGGCGACCACCGTCCCTATCCCCCGCGCCCACCGCGTCCGGAGCCGGAGCGCCCCTATCCCGGTTATCCCGGCCACGGCGGCGGCCACCGTCCCGACGCGAATGGCGCCGTGCTGCTGTTCCCCGACGCCGGCATGCGCGGCCGCCCCGTGCGCCTGGACCGCGAAGTGCACGACTTGAGCCGCCATGGCTTCAATGACCGCGCCGAATCGGTCGTCGTCAATTACGGCCGCTGGGAATTCTGCGTCGACGCCAATTTCCGCGGCCGCTGCGTGGTGATGGGACCCGGCAGCTACGGCCGTTTGCACGGTGGCCTCGACCGCCGCATTTCTTCGGTGCGCCGCGTGCGCTGATCGTGCTGCAGGGCGGGCGCCGTATTGTGCGCACGCTGTCCTTTGACCAATTCGTGTACTCTTCCCATAGGCACTTCAACCATGGGGAGCAGGCACGGTGGAATACAAGGACTACTACAAGGAGCTTGGCGTCGAGAAGACGGCGTCCGAGGCCGATATCAAGAAGGCGTACCGCAAGCTGGTACGCAAATACCATCCCGACGTGAGCAAGGAGCCGGACGCCGACAAGCGCACCAAGGCTCTCAACGAAGCCTACGGCGTGCTGGGCGACGCGGAAAAGCGCGCTGCCTACGATGAACTGGGCCGTAACCAGGGCGCCCAGGGCCAGCCGTTCAGGCCACCGCCGGACTGGGGTTCCGGCTACGAATCGTCGGGCGTCGACGACAGCGATTTCTTTGCCGACCTGTTCGCCCACGTGGGCGGGCGCCGCCGCACCAACAGCACCTTCCAGATGCAGGGCGAGGACAGCCACGCCGCCATCACCATCGATTTGCAGGACAGCTACCAGGGCGCCAAGCGCCACATCGTCATGCGCGTGCCCGAAGCGGATGCGCAAGGCCACGTGGTGACGCGCGAGCGCACCCTGGAAGTAACGATACCGAAAGGCGTCACGGAAGGCCAGCAGCTGCGCATGAAGGGGCAGGGCAATCCCGGCAGTGGCGGCGCGCCCGCCGGCGATTTGTACCTGGAAATCCGCTTCCGTCCCGATGCGCGCTACAAGGTCGAAGGGCGCGACGTGTTCGAGACGGTGCCCGTCACGCCATGGGAAGCGGCGCTGGGCGGCGACATCGACGTGCCCACGCCATCGGGCACGGTGACCGTCACCGTGCCGCCCAATTCGCAGACGGGGCGCAAGCTGCGCCTGAAGGGACGCGGCATTCCCGCCGCCCAGCCTGGCGACCTGTATCTGCTGCTGGAAGTGGTGCTGCCGCCGGCGAACGACGACAAGGCGCGCGAACTGTATGCAACCATGGCGCGCGAGATGGCTTTCAATCCGCGCCAGAAGCTGGGAGGGTAAATCATGACAAACAAGGTAATTGGCGAATTGCTCGAAGACCGTGCCCTGAACCTGGAAGAACTGGCGCGCGCCTGCGCCGTGGAGCCGGACTGGGTGGTGCAGCACGTGCAGACGGGCGTGCTGCTGCAAAATGGCCCGCCGGCGGGCCAGCTGACGGCCTGGCGCTTCACGAGCCTGGACCTGGTGCGCGCGCGCCGCCTGCACGAAATCGAATCCGTGTTCGACGCGAACGCCGAATTGGCGGCGCTGGTGGTCGACCTGTCGGAAGAAGTGGCGCGCCTGCGCCGCCGCCTGCACGTGCTGGGCGTCGAGTAGCCCTCAGACAGGATCGCCGTGCCGCTGCACGGTGATCCTGCCGATATAAAACTGCCCGTCGACGACGACCCGGTGCGGGATGCCGGCCACGTCGAAGCCGGGGCCGCCGTCTTCCATCCACTCCTGCGCCAGCGAGTCGAACTGCTGCGGCGTCATGCGCAGCATCTGCGCCGTGATGACGAAACGCGCGCCAGGTTTTTGTTTGTTGACGAAGTCGTCGATGCCGGCCATGGTGAGTCTCTTCAAGGTTGTGTCTGAATTCGGGGTCAGACCCGTCGGGTTTGACCCCAGCACTTGTTTGGGGTTTGCTGAGGCATGATACCTGTCCCCGCGCGCATCTAAAACCCCTGCACCAGCAACGGCAACTGCTCCGCAAAACGTTCAGTGAGCCACTTGCCCGCCTGCCCCGGCGGCGTGTCGGCGCGCTGGATCAAATAAATCGGGTAATTCTCGCCATTGTCGACGGCCAGCGGCAGGTGCACCAAGCGGCCTTCGGCCAGGTCCTCGCGCACCATCGCTTCGGGCATGTTGCCCCAGCCCAGGCCTGCGCGCAGCAGCGCGTGCTTGGAACCGAGGTCGCCCAGGCGCCAGTTGCGCAATCCCAGCACGCCGAAATCCTGGCCCTGCGTCAGCATGCTGCGGTCGCTGAGCACCAGCTGCACGTGTTCGCGCGCCACGTTGGAGGCAATCGGCCCGGCCAGCTGCGCCAGCGCGTGGCTGGGGGCGGCCACGGGAATCAGGCGCACGTGGCCGACGGCCAGGCGCTCGAAGACGCTGGCCGTGGCCGTCATCCAGCCACCGAGGCCGATGTGACAGCTGCCATCCATCACCAGCTGCGCCACGGCGCCCATCGCTTCGATGCGCAGGCGCAGGGCGACGGTGGGAAACTGCGCCTGGAACGCTTCGAGCACGCGCACCAGCACGCAGGTGGGAAACATCACGTCGACCACCACCGATACTTCCGCTTCCAGCCCGCCGGCCAGCGCCTTGGCCCGCGCGCGCATGCCGTCGACTTTCAGGGCCACGGCGCGCGCGTCGGCCAGCAGGGCCTTGCCCGCGTCCGTCAGGGTGGGCTTGCGCTTGCCGCGGTCGAGCAGCACGACGTTCAGTTGTTCTTCCAGGTTGGCGATGGTGTAGCTGATCACCGATTGCGTGCGGTGCAGCTGGCGCGCCGCGTGGGCGAAGCCGCCCGCGTCGATGACGGCGACAAAGACACGCAACTGGTCGAGCGAAGGCTGGCCCGGTTCTCTCATGACAACTCCATATCTAAAAATTCGATGCTAACCATTTATTTTTACACGGTTTCATCGATAGTAGACCCGAACTATGATGTGTGCAAGTGCAGCAAACGCCGCACCCCCATCTATCGTTCTTGAAGGAGTGCATCATGGCAAACGTACTACACATCAATAGCAGTGTGCGCAACAGCGGTTCCCTGTCGCGCCAGTTGTCGGGCGAATTCGTCGCCAAACTGGCCGCGCAAGGCGACACCATTGTCGTGCGCGACCTGGCGGCGCAACCGGTGCCGCACCTGACGGAAGAAGTCATGGGCGCGTTCTTCACGCCGGCCGAGCAGCGCAGCGCGCAGGCGGCAGCGGCCGTGCAATTGTCCGATACCCTGGTCGATGAATTGCTGGCCGCCGACGTGCTGGTGCTGGCCGCGCCCATGTACAACTTTTCAGTGCCTTCGACCCTGAAGGCGTGGATCGACCACGTGGCGCGCGCGGGCCGCACCTTCCAGTACACGGCCAATGGCCCCGTTGGCCTGGCCACGGGCAAGAAAGCCGTTATTTTCACGGCCAGCGGCGGTGTCTACAGCGAAGGCCCGGGCGCCGCGTATGACTACCTGAGCACCTATCTGCGCACGGCGCTGGGCTTTATCGGTATCACCGACATCGAGTTCGTGCAAGCCGAAGGCGTGGCCATGGGCGAGGACGCCGTCACCAGCGCGATCGCCAAGGGTCGCGCGTCGATCGAGGCCCTGGCTGCCTGATATACGCCTTTCGAGGGATTGCCAAGCTGGCATGCTTGGCATAAGCTTGCCGGCGGCACGCCGCGTGCCAGCCCGGCGAGCCGTTCGCCATGAAAGTCCCTCATGCACAAGTTGGTCAGCGCAGTATTGTTCGGATGCTCTTTGTTTTCAGCAGGTATTGCGCCGGCGCAGACTGTGCCCCCGGCGCCGTCCCACGTGGGCCGCCACGCCTCCACGCCCGAGGATATCCGCGCCATTGAAAAAGTCGTCGCCGACTTCCAGGCGGCGCTGATCGCCAAGGATGTCAAGCTGCTGTCGTCGCTGATGCTGCACACGAACATCCTGTTCGCCTCGCCGGCCGATGACGCTTTCATCGAGAAAATGCGCGACACGACGGACGTCCACTTCGACGGCGTCGCGGCGGCCGGCTACGTCGGTTTTGCCAACTACATCAAGCGCGAACCCCTGCGCACGGAAGAAAAATTCTACAACGTCAAGATCACCCAGGACCGCCATGTGGCGTGGGTCAACTTCGACTACGAATTCCTCGTCGGCGACAAACTGTCGAACTATGGCGTCGAAGCGTGGCAGATGGTCAAGCGCGACGGTCAATGGAGAATTCTGAGCGTCGTCTGGTCCATGCATGCCGCAGCCGAGGCGGCGCAATAAGGCAGGCGCCAACGGCGTTCAGTACAGAGTTGCCTCCTCATAATTTTTTCGCATCGTCTATACTTTCAGTGGGCGTGCCGCCATGCCTGGAAACCAGGCAGGCGTTCAAGTTTCTCCCTGTGCCGCGTAATAAAAAGCAGATAAGTGAGTCAGTATCCTGAGCAAGCGCGATTGCATGTATTCCAACCCTACGCCGGGCAGGGCCGTTGAGACAGGCTGCCCGGGGATGTCATTTTTGGAGCAAACATCGTGCCGATAAAGTACGTTGATACGTATGAAATAAATTACACGGCGGAACCCTTGCGCGGTTGCAAACTGTGGGGCGCTTATGTGTCCCTGTACACCCCATCGAGCAACCCCATGCACAGGAACAATATCGTCAAAAAGCACCGCGTGCTGGCCGACCATCCGTTCGCGACGGAAGCCGAAGCCGTCAGCGAGGCGGCCGAGGTAGCATTGAAGCTGGTTGAACGGCGCCAGCGCCGTTACGTCTTCCACCCCTGATGCCACTGCGCCGCATCCTGCAGCGCGCGCCAGGGCAGGATTTGCACGCGGCCGGAATGCACGGCTTCCAGTTCCACGTGCGTGACGGGTTCATCCGGCGTGGCTGCGGCGCACACCTTGATGACGAGAAAATGCTTTTCCTTGTTGGCCGGTGTCACCGCCGTCCATTTGCTGTTAAGTAATTTGTTTGGACGCAAGTTATTGCGATGTGGAAGGTGCATGGTAGGCCCCGGATTGGCGTGATGGCGATCTTGCCATTATCATGCAAGTTACCGCCACGCACGAGGACCGCCATGAAACGCCAGCTGCATCTGCTTGTCATCGACCCGCAAAACGATTTTTGCGACTTGCCCGCCGAATGGCTGCCTGCCGGCGCCGCACCGGCCCTGGCCGTGCCCGGCGCCCACGCCGACATGCTGCGCGTGGCCCAGTTGATACGCGAAGGGGGCAACGGCTTGACGCAGATCAGCGTGACGCTCGACGCCCACCACCGCTACGACATCGCCCACCCCGCCTTCTGGCGCACGGGCGACGGCGGCCCGGTCGCGCCATTTACGCAGATCAGCGCCCGGCAAGTGCGTGACCGACTGTTCCTGCCCGCCGCCAGCGGCGCCTTGCCGCGCGCGCTGGCCTACCTCGATGCGCTGGAGCAAGCGGGGCGCTATCAATTGATGGTGTGGCCCGTGCATTGCGAGATCGGCAGCTGGGGCCAGAATATCCACGCGGCCGTGCGTGCCGCCTACAACGCCTGGGAAGTGGATCATCTGCAAGTGGCGGCCAAACTGAGCAAGGGTTCCAATCCGTGGACCGAACATTACTCGGCCGTCATGGCGGAAGTGCCCGATGCGCAGGATGCGGCCACCCAGCTCAACCTGGATTTCCTCGCCACCTTGCTGCCGGCACAGCAGATTTATGTCACCGGCGAAGCGGGCAGCCACTGCGTGAAAGCCAGCACCGAGCACATCGCCGACTACCTGGAAGGGCAGCAAGGCAAGCAGGCCCTGTCGCGCCTCGTCCTGCTGACGGACTGCATGAGCCCCGTCACGGGCTTTGAAGCGCAGCAGCGCGACTTCCTGGCAGCCATGCACGAGCGCGGCGCGCGGCTGGCCACGTCGGCCGACGTCTTGTCTGAATTGCTGGCCAACGCAGGCGATTGAGGCTGTCCTGCAAGCGGACTCTGCTGAAATGCTTGCAGTGGCGTACTATTCTGGCTTCAGGAAGTTGGAGAAAACACACATGACCCCGATAGTGCGCAGTTTGCTGGAAACCGATCTGTATAAATTTACAATGTGGCAAGCCTTGCTGCACGGTCATCCGAATACCCATACCGAATACGAATTTGTCTGCCGCAACGCCACCGCTTTTCCCCTGGCCGAACTGAAGGGCGAGCTGGAAGAACAGCTCGACCACCTATGCTCGATGTCGTTTGCGGACGACGAACTGGCTTATCTGCGTACCCTGCGCTTCATGAAGAGCGACTTTGTCGATTTCCTGACGGTGTTCCGCTTCCAGCGCAAGTTCATCGACGTGAGCACGGATGGCGACACCTTGCTCGTGCATGCGGCCGGGCCGCAGGTGCATGTGATGGGCTTCGAGATTTTCGTGCTGTACATCATCAATGAACTGTATTTCCGCCGCTTCGACCTGGACGCGGCCATGCGCGAAGGGCGCCACCGCCTGGGCTTGAAAGTGGAAGCCGTCAAGGAATTCGGCAAGCTGCCGCGGCGCAAGCATCCATTTGAATTTTCCGACTTCGGCGTGCGCCGGCGTTTTTCCGGCGCCTGGCACGACGAGGTGGTGCAGCGCCTGGCGCGCGAAGTGCCCGAGTATTTCAAGGGCACGTCGAATGTCTACCTGGCGAAAAAGCTGGGCATCGTGCCGATCGGCACCATGGCGCATGAATACATGCAGTCGTTCCAGTCATTCGGAGTGCGCCTGCGCGATTTTCAAAAGGCGGCACTGGAAGACTGGGTGCAGGAATACCGGGGCGACCTGGGTATCGCCCTGACGGACGTGGTGGGCATGGATGCGTTTTTGGCCGACTTCGACCTGTATTTCGCCAAGCTGTTCGACGGCTTGCGCCACGATTCGGGCGATCCTGTCGAGTGGGGAGAGAAGGCGCTGGCCCACTACGCGGCCCTGCGCATCGACGCCAATACCAAGCGCCTCGTGTTTTCCGACGGCCTGGACCTGGACAAGGCGTTTGCCTTGTACCAGCACTTTGCCGACCGCATCATGACAGGCTTTGGCATCGGCACCAATCTCACCAACGACGTCGGCTTGACGCCGCTCAACATCGTCATGAAACTGGTGCGCTGCAATGGCCAGTCCGTGGCGAAACTGTCCGATTCGCCGGGCAAGACCCTGTGCAAGGATGAAACCTTCCTCGCGTACCTGCGACAGGTGTTCCACCATCCCGCCGTCCAGGCGCCTGTCTAGTGAGGTAGGTCGGATTAGCGGGGCCGCCGAGGTGGGGCAAAGCCGCGCGTAATCCGACAAAGCTGACAACCCCGGCGTGCAGCCGGTATGCCTGGGTGTTTGAAACCCCGACTTAAAACCCCGTCACCACCGTGTCCATGTGCTCGACCTGCGGCGGTGCGGCGAAAAATTCACCGACCAGGCCGCGCCATGCCTGGAAGTCGTCGCTGCCGCGGAAATGCACGGTATGGTCTTCCAGGGTTGTCCAGCCCACGACCAGGCGGTAGGCATCGCCGTTTTCGATCGAGCGCTCCAGGCGCATCGACTCGCAGCCGCGTGCGCGCTGGAACAGGGGGACGGCTTTCGCCACGGCCGCTTCGAAGGCAGTGTGCGTGGCCGATTTGATCTGGATGTGGGCAATTTCAAAAATCATGGCAAGTTCCGGTTTTGAAAGAAAGAACGCAGATCTTGCCACAGATTGTGCCCGCTTGCGGGTGGCGCCGGGCCACCTGCCGTTCAGTTGTCGCCGCCGTCCCTGTCCAGTGCTTGCTGCAAATAGGCTTCCAGCTGGGGCACGTTCATGCTGGCGACATCCCTGGCCAGGGCATGGCTGAGCCGCTTTTCCACTTGGGCGTCCAGGCTTAGACACAACTGTCCCAGGAACTTGGGCGCGGCCACGAGGCACAGCTTGCTGTAGCGCCGCTGTTGCAAGCCCTGCTGCAGCACTTGCGCGATCTGCCGGGCAAACTGTTCGTTCGCATGCTCGACCGGCGCCACCCTGGGCTCGGTCGTGTGCGCCTGCGTGCCCGCCTGGGTACCGGCGCGCATGCCGCTGCCGAAGCGTCCGCTGGCGTCGCTGTTCAAGGCGTTCTCCGTTTCACGGCCCGCCGGATTGACAAAATCTTGCAGTTCGCCCAGCTGGTTTTGCTGTCCCAGCGCAAACAGCCGCGCCCGGCTACTGTCGGCCACTACCACCCACGTGACGTCCATCTCGTTCTCCTTGCTGTGCGCCTGGCTAGTGGGACAGGGCCGCCACGCCATCGTGCCCGTCCTGTCCGCAGCGGGCCGTGCGCTGTTCGATATCGCTGCCGCCGCAAGCTTGCACGATGGCGTGTGCGCGCTCCTGTTCATTGGCGTGGCGCGTGGCCACCACCAGGCGGACCATGCCGCGAAACGCCGTCTTGCCGTAGTGGCGCCGGTACAGATCGTTGTCGCCGCCAAACAAAGCATGGACGGCCCGTTCCAGCCAGCCGCTGAGGGTGTCGCGATTGCCGACCGTGAAATTGCCCTGCACGGGCCCGCCTCGTCGTCGCCCGCGTCCAGCTGCACGGCGTGAGGGGGAAAGCCCTCGGCCAGCAGCCGGTTGCGGGCGTGCTCGGCATCGGGCAAATGGTCGAAGATACGTATCAGGGTGCTGCCGCTGTTGCTGTCCATGGCCCGGCCTTTCAAGGAGGTATGCCTGATTGGACCGGCGAGGCTGCAAATAATTCTGCCTCAGCCTGTAAAATCCTCGATCAAGAGGTAAAAGTTTGATAAATATCCAGTATGGCTGCCAAGTCGCGCTAAGATACGTCTTGGGGAATCAATCTTTCATAGGAGAACCAAATGGCAGCGAAAAAAATTCTGTTTTTGACCGGCGATTTTGCAGAAGATTATGAAACGATGGTGCCGTTCCAGGCCCTGCTGATGCTCGGTCATACCGTGCATGCCGTCTGCCCCGGCAAGAAAAGCGGCGAGACGATCAAGACGGCCATCCACGATTTCGAGGGCGACCAGACCTACACGGAAAAGCCGGGCCATCTGTTCACCCTGAACGCCAGCTTCGACGAGATCGACCCGGCCGACTATGACGCCGTGATGATCGCCGGCGGCCGCGCCCCCGAATACCTGCGCCTGAACGAAAAAGTCATCGCCGCCGTGCGCCATTTCGCCGAAGCGGGCAAGCCCGTCGCGGCCGTCTGCCACGGCGCGCAATTGCTTGCCGCCGCCGACGTCATCCGCGGCAAGCGCATTTCCGCCTATCCAGCCTGCGCGCCGGAAGTGAAACTGGCAGGCGGCACGTATGCCGACATCGCCGTCACGGACGCCGTCACGGATGGCCAGTTCGTCACGGCCCCCGCCTGGCCCGCGCATCCGGCCTGGCTGGCGCAGTTCGTCAAGCTGCTCGGTACCGAGATTCATTTGTAACCTTCACCAGCCCGGCAAGCCGCAGCGCTTGCCGGGCGCATCACTTTTCAGATTCGAGTTCTTCATGCATGCGCCGCGCAGTCAACCTTCCCGCAAACAACTTCCAGCCTCGCGCTGGCGCCAGCGCCGCCTGGCGCAAGCCGCATCGGGCCTGAGCGCCGCGCAGGAACGCCAGCTGGCCACCCTGCACGAGATTTCCACCTTGCTGGCGGGACAGCACGCCATCGATGCGCTGTGCCGCGGCTTCCTGCGCCACGTGATGCAGTTCGCGCAGGCCGAAGGCGGCACCGTGCGCATCCTCGACCCGCAGCAGGACACCGTGCATATCATCGTGCATGAAGGCATTTCCGATGCCATGGTGGAAGAGGAGCACTGCATCCGCAACAACGATTGCCTGTGCGGCGCGGCCGTGGCGCAAGGCGTGATCCAGATTCGCGATTTCCGCCAGGTCGATGCGCTGCAGCGCTACCGTTGCCAGGAAGAAGGGTTCATCGCCATCGCCGTCTTTCCCATCCTTGCGCGCGAGCAGGTGGTCGGCAGTTTTTCGCTGCACTTTGCGCGTCCGCAAGCCGCGCATGCGCAGCAGCAGGGCTGGCTGGAAACCCTGGGCCAGAGCCTGGGCATCGCCATTGAAAACCAGCGCCTGATCGCGCGCGAAAAGGAATTTGCCGTGGCGCGCGAACGCAGCCTGCTGGCCGAAGGCTTGCACGACAGCATCGCGCAAAGCCTGAACTTCATCAGCCTGCAAGTGCAGATGCTCGACGATTCCGTGCGCCGTGGCCAGCTCGACGAAGCGGCCGAAGTGTTGCCGCTGATGCGCATGGGCGTCGAACAAAGCTACCAGGACGTGCGCGAATTGCTCGTCAATTTCCGCACGCGCTGGCATGGCAGCGACCTGGAAAGCAAGTTGTCGGAAGTGCTGGCCAAGTTCGAGCTGCAGACGGGCGTGGTGGGTACGCTGGAGATGAGCGGCAACGGTGCGCCGCTGGCGCCCGAGCAGCAGTTGCAGATCCTGTTCATCGTGCAGGAAGCGCTGTCGAATATCCGCAAGCACGCGCAGGCGAGCAATGTGGCGCTGCGCGTGGACAACGGGCGCGATTTTGCGCTGCAAGTGCGCGACGATGGCGAAGGTTTCGCCGCCAACCTGCGCGACAAGAAAACGGAATTGCAGATCGGCTTGCGTATCATGCAGGAACGGGCCGAGCGGCTAGGTGCGCAATTTGCCATCGACAGCACGCCCGGCGGCGGCACGACGATCTCGCTGGCCTTGCCGGCAGCCCGGCGCCAGGCCGCGTAACAAATGAATCATCACTATCAGGCAACAAACACGTGAACGCACCAATCAAAATCCTGCTGGTCGACGACCACACCTTGCTGCGCAGCGGCGTCAAGCTGCTGCTGCAGCGCAATCCTCAATTCCAGGTGGTGGGCGAGGCATCGAACGGGCTGGACGGCGTACGCCTTGCGGC
This sequence comes from Janthinobacterium sp. Ant5-2-1, assembly GCF_001445815.1. Lineage (NCBI taxonomy): Bacteria > Pseudomonadati > Pseudomonadota > Betaproteobacteria > Burkholderiales > Oxalobacteraceae > Janthinobacterium > Janthinobacterium sp. Ant5-2-1. The sequence goes on from NZ_LNCE01000166.1 coordinate 19,241, forward strand.
CGAACTGCAGCCCGATGTGGTGCTGATGGACTTGAACATGCCCGGCGTGTCCGGCGTCGAGGCGCTGCAGCTGATCTTGCAGGACCTGCCGCAGATGGTGGTGCTGATGCTGACCGTGTCGGAAAACGCGGCCGACCTGGGCGCTGCCCTGCGCGCGGGCGCACGCGGCTATTTGCTGAAAAATATCGAGGCCGAGCAGCTGGGCCAGGCCATTTGCCGCGCCGCCGCCGGCGAATCCGTGATTGCCGACGCCATGACGGCCAAGCTCGTGTCGCAGTTCCGCGCGGGGCAGAACGCGCCCCAGCAAGACTATGACAAACTGACGCCGCGCGAACGCGAAGCCATGGCTTGCCTGGCGCAAGGGCTGAGCAACAAGGAAATCGCGCGCCAGCTCGACGTGGCCGAAAGCACGGTGAAAATCCACGTGCAAAACATCCTCAAAAAGCTTAAGCTCAGCAGCCGCGTGCAGATTGCCGTCTACGCCGTCGAGCGCGAGTTGAGCAAATAAAGATCAAATAAAGCGAAATTAGTGCGCAAGGAATCCGCGATTGTTTGATCTGCATGGCGTTCCGGCCTAGACAACCCTAGTTCCTTTGACGTATGGCCTTGACCGTGCCAGCCCATTACACTCTTAGTCATTCGCTAATCTAATAAGAGAGTGTCATGCATAAGGTCAACGTCGATGGCTTGCTATCGAGCCAGGCTCTGTTCCGCCATATTTCCCCTTCGCAATTAGAGCAATTGCGCCAGGATGTCGTGCGCGTCGAAGTGGAAAAAGGCAAAGTGCTGTTCCGCAAGGGCGAAGTGGCGGAAGGCGCCTATGTGGTGGTCTTCGGCCTCGTCAAGCTGAGCGTGTTTTCCATGGAAGGGACCGACAAGGTACTGGAACTGATTCGTCCGGGCCAGAGTTTCGGCGAAGCCATGATTTTCCTCGATGAACCGTATCCATTCTGCGCCGAAGCGCTTGAGCACTGTTTGCTGCTGCGCATCCCGCCGCACGCGCTGCTGCGCCTGCTGGACCAGTCGCCCCGCATCGCGCGCCAGATGATGAACAGCCTGTCGCACCACCTGATGGGTTTCATCCGCAACGTGGAGCGCTGCTCCGTGCAGAACGCCACCCAGCGCGTGGTCGAGTATTTGCTGCAGGCCTCGGACCAGCAGCGCTCGAACGAAGTCAAGCTGGACCTGAAGAAAAGTTTGCTGGCATCGTTCCTGAACCTGGCGCCCGCCACCCTGTCGCGCGTGCTGCACCAGCTGACCGACTTGCACCTGATTAAAGTCAGCGGTTCGCTGATTCAGATCCAGCCCGATGCCTTGAAAACCTACCGCCATGGTTCCGCCACTGCGGCCATGTTGAACTAAGCTTTTTCAGCAGGCAAGGTCAGCCGCCAGAACAGCAGGGCGAGCAAGCTGACCGCCGCGCCCAGCGCGCATACCCCATGCCAGCCCGCCAGCGCATACACGCTGGTGGCGGCAATCGCACCGAGTCCGCTTCCCACCGCATAAAACAGCATGTAGCACGCCACCAGGCGGCTATGCGCATCGCTGTCCTGCTTGAAAATCAGGCTCTGGTTCGTCACGTGGATGGCCTGGCCCGCCAGGTCCAGCGCGATGATGCCGACGATCAAGGGCCACAGGGCTTCGCCCGCAAAGCCCAGCGGCAGCCACGCGGCCAGCAGCAGCAGCAGGGCCGCGCCCGTCGTCCATTGCGCGCGGCCCTGGTCCGCCATGGCGCCCGCGCGCGCCGCGCCCAGCGCGCCGATCACGCCCACCAGGCCAAACGCGCCGATGGCCGCATGGCTATAGCCTTGCGCCGTCAGGGGCAGCACCAGCGCGCTCCAGAAAATATTGAAGACGGCAAACATCAGCAGGGCCAGCATGCCCCGCACGCGCAACACCTTGTTGTGCAGCAGCATGTCCAGCATCGAGGCGAGCAGGGCGCCATACGCGAGCTTTTTGCTGGACAGCGCTGGCGGCGGCAGCATGCGCCACAGCAGCAGCAACAGGGCGCAAGCGATGGCGGCCGAAACAAAATACACGGCGCGCCAGTCGGCCACATCGGCCACCACGCCTGACAGGGTGCGCGCCAGCAGCAAGCCGATCACCACGCCGCCCTGCGCCATGCCGACGACTCTTCCCCGCTCATGGCTGGCCGCCGCGCTGGCCGCGTAGGCGATCAAACCCTGCGTCATGGCCGTGCCCAGCAAGCCCACCAGCAGCATGCCGCCCAGCAATGCTGCCGTGGAACGGGCGCAGCCCAGCGCCACCAGGGTGATGGCAAGCATGCCCAGCTGGAACAGGGTCAAACGGCGCCGGTTCAGCATGTCACCCAGGGGCACGAGCAGCAGCAGGGCCAGCGCGCAGCCGATCTGCGTGGCCGTGATGACCATGCCGCTGGCCGCCTCCGTCATGCCGAACTCGTGCGCCAGGGTGGCGAGCAAGGGCTGGGCGTAATACACATTGGCCACGCTGAGGCCGGCCGCCGTGGCAAACAGCCAGACGAGGGTGGGGGGAAGTGCTGTCGTGATGGGGGAGTTCGTATCGCGCATGGTATTTAAGTGGTTTCAAATTAAAACTAGTTGGAGTCTACGCCGAGAAGTTTTAAAATGCAACCACTCAACCCTGGAGAATGCCCGTGGCCAAGCGCAAGAGCCTGAAAACCGATTCCTGTCCCGTGGCGCGCGCGCTCGACGTGATCGGCGAGCGCTGGTCGCTCCTGATCGTGCGCGACGCCTTCGACGGCATGCGCCGCTTTGGCGAATTCCAGAAAAGCCTGGGCGTGGCAAAGAACATCCTGGCCGACCGCCTGCACACCCTGGTGGAAGAGGGCATCTTTACGGTTGCGCCCGCCTCGGACGGCACGGCTTACCAGGAATACGTGCTGACGCAAAAGGGGCTGGCGCTGTTTCCCGTCGTCGTCGGCTTGCGCCAGTGGAGCGAGGATCAATTGTTCGAAGCGGGCGAGGCACATTCGACCTTGCTGCAACGCGATACGCACGCCCCCGTGCACCGCATGGACGTGCTGGCGCCCGATGGGCGCGTATTGCAGGCGGGCGACACGGTCGTGCACAAGGTGTTGCCGCAATGAAGCGCGTGGCCGTGCTGGGCGCAGGGATCACGGGCGTGACGACAGCGTATGCGCTGGCGAAACGGGGCGTGGACGTGACCCTGATCGAACGCCACCGCTACGCCGCCATGGAAACGTCGTATGCGAACGGCGGGCAATTGTCTGCCTCGCACGCGGAAGTGTGGAACCACAAGGCAACGATTTTGAACGCCCTGAAATGGATGGCGCGGCGCGATGCGCCCTTGCTGCTGCATCCCTGGCCCAGCTGGCACAAGCTGAGCTGGTTTGCGGAGTTTCTTGCCGCCATGCCGGGTTACGAGCGCAACACCATCGCCACGGCCCGCATGGCGATCGCCGCGCGTGAACATTTGTTTGCGTGGGCGCAAGCGGAAAACATCGACTTCGATCACCGCCGCGCCGGCATCCTGCACGTCTACCGTGACCAGGGCGGCTTCGAACGGGCGGCCGGCGTCTCGCGCCTGCTGGCGCAGGGCGGCTTGCAGCGGCGCGCCGTCACGCGGCAGGAAATGCGCGCCATCGAGCCAGCCCTGGCAGGCGACTTTTACGGCGGCTACTACACGGACAGCGATTCCACAGGCGATATCCACAAATTCACGAGCGGCCTGGCCGACGCCTGCGCCAGCCTGGGCGTGGCGTGCCGCTATGGCGAGGAAGTCACGGCGCTGGCGCGCGAGCACGGCAAGGTGCGCGTCGCCATGGGCGAAGACAGCAGCCTGTTCGATGCCGTCGTCATCTGCGCGGGCACGGCCAGCCGCGCCATGGCGGCAAGCCTGGGCGACCATGTCAACGTGTATCCCGTGAAAGGCTATTCGATTACCGTGCAATTGGATGACGCCGCCAGCCGCTGCGCCGCGCCGAAGGTCAGCCTGCTTGACGACGCGACCAAGCTGGTCAGCAGCCGCCTGGGTGAAGACCGGTTAAGGGTGGCGGGCACGGCGGAATTCAACGGCGTCAACCACGATATCCGCGCCGACCGCATCCGCCCGCTGCTGCAATGGGTCGAAGAGTGCTTCCCTGGCGTGAATACGCGCAAGGTGATCCCGTGGGCGGGTTTGCGTCCCATGCTACCCGACATGCTGCCGAAAGTGGGGCCGGGCAAGGCGTCTGGCGTGTACTACAACACGGGCCACGGCCACCTGGGCTGGACCCTGGCGGCCGCCACGGCGGAGATGGTGGCGACGATGGTGAGTGGCGCCTAGTTCTTCGGCAGCAAGTCGCTGAGCGCGGCGCGGCCCTTGACGGTGAGGAAGGGGCCGACCTTGCTGTAGGGCAGTAAAAAATCGTTTTCGCAGCCGCTGCCGTTCGGGTCTTCCCAGAACGATACGCCTTCCGGTTTCAATGACAGATGGAAGCGTCCACGGCCGTCGTAATCCGTGCCCTTGCATTCGGCGTCGATCTTGACGTCCTTGAAGAGGGCCTGGCGCAGGCGGTCCGGCAATGCGGCCTTGTCGTCGCCATCGCTGGCGCTGGCGCCAAACCAGTTCCACACGTCCGTTTCCTGGCCCGTTTTCACGTCCCAGGTACGGAACTTGATGGAGATGCCGCTGGCGCCATAGCCGGCTGCCCAGCGGTAAAACTTCACCGTCACCCAGCGCGGCGACCAGTAGGTGGGATCTGCATACACTTCGTCTTCCGTCGTGAAACCGTTGCGGCCCAGGTATTCGCGGCGCGTGGCATAGAAGTCTTCCAAGTCCTTTTTATTCTTCGCCAGCACGCCGCGCAGCTGCGCATTGATTTTCGCGACGCCGTCGCCGGGCGCCATCAGTTCCACCGTGATGGTGTCGCCCGCTTGCAGGTTGCGGTATTGCTTGCCTTCGAAGGTGACGGGTTTGCTCACCTTGGTGGCGGGAAAGTCTTCCAGCGCCAGGTTGTAGGCGTCGCTGGCGCAGGATGGGTGGTCGCGGTCGCCCGCGGCTTCCAGCAGGGTCAAGGCCAGGGGCAGGGTCTTGCCGCTTTTCGGGTCCGTCCAGGTGCCGATGAGTTTTCCGCCTTGCGGCGCGTTCAGCGACCACGTGCCCGTCGTATTGCCCTTGGCGTCGAGTTCCTGCCACAGGGTCTTGCCGTTCGGTTTGGCCAGCATGATCGGCGTCTTGTAGCGCGTGTAGTAATAATTGCCGCTGCGGTCCGCGCCTTGCGTCGTGCTGGGCTGGTTGAAGCAGGCGACGATATTGGCCTTGCCCACGGTGCCCTGCCACACACCTTGCACGGGCGGCTCGGCGGCCATGGCGGCATTCAGGGCGGGCAGGGTCAGGCAAGCAAACAGAAAGCGGCGCATCGGTTAATCCTCTCGTGGGCGAAGGCCGATTCTACATGGCCCCGCCCACGAGATGCCACACGCTGCTATGCGCCTGGACGCTACTGCGCCACGACAGCCATCGCCGCGCCCAGGTACTGCAGCATGGCTGCGTCGACGAAGCTGCCTTCCATCAGACGCGGTTCCTGCTGGTGCGCCTGGCGGAATTTCAGCTGCGTGGCCGGGTCCGTGCCCGCATAGGAGCGGAACAGTTCCAGCCACTGCCGCGCCAGTTGCAGCACGGCCGGATCGGTGGGCGGCGTGCGCGCATCAATGGCGGCGCGCACGGCGGCGATCAGGGCTGGCCACTCGCCCGAACGCTTGCCGTAGTTGGCCACCAGGTGCGCGTATTCCTGCTCGTCGAGGAAAGGTTTGTACAGCGCCATGCGCGAGGCGTTGAAGGCGGCGAGGATGAACTGCATCAGGTCCGCGTCGATGCTGGTCGTCGCCTGCATCGATGGTTCCTGCGCATGCATGTCGTTCAGGCGCGCGAACAGGCCAGGGTGGGCGCCCGTGTCGCGGACCAGCTTGACCATCCATTCCGTGGCCAGCGCCTGTGCTGGCGCATCGCCGGGGCCCGCGCCCGCGTCCTTGGCGGCGCGCACTCTCATTACCAGTGCTTTCCATTCCTGTTCCACGGCCGCATCGGACAGCAGCGGCAGTTGTTGCAGTTCTTCGTGACTAAAGTATTTGTCGTACATGGTCATCAACTCCATAGTGGTGAGCCACTCGGCCAGTTCCGGCGCCTGCCCCTGCGTCAGTTGCGTTTGCAGGGTGCGCAGGCGTTCGCGCAGGGTGGAAGCCTGTGCTATCTGGCGCTCCAGCATGGCGATTTGCCGCGCCACGATGGAGGAGAGCGGCAGCTCCGGGCCGGCGAGGGCGTTGGCGATATCGGCCAGCGACAGTCCGAACTTGCGCAGCGCCATGATCCGGTGCAACCGGTCCATGTCGCCGTGCTGGTACAGGCGGTAGCCAGCTTGCGTGCGCGCCGAAGGCGAGAGCAGGCCGATGCTGTCGTAGTGGTGCAGGGTGCGGACAGTCAGGCCCGTGAGCCTGGCCAGTTCCCCGATTTTCAACAGCATCGTCTACTCCTTGTTTTCAGTGCGTGCCGCCACGATGGCGCCTGACGTAACGTCAGGGTCAAGCAGGAATGTAGCAGAGACCTCAAAAAAACCGTAAAAAGAATCCGTTGACCTTCATTTTTTTGTACGGTATATTTATAAAACCGAACGACGACTGCAGCATGATCGGCGCGTTCGAGCCACATGGAATGACGAAAAAATCGTTGTGCAGCGCAGCAAGAGGCGCCGTTGGCAGGACTGGAAAGACAATCCGCGCAGACGGATTTTTTTCACAGTTGCTTTGTACGTTAAATATAATATGCCACCGGCAAGACCCGGGCGGCGAGAGAGACGACCATGATGAAAAGTATCGTTTGCGATACGCCCGGCAGTTTGCGCATGGAGCAGCGCGCCGTGCCCGTGCCCGCCGAGGGCGAAGTGCTGCTGCGCATACGCCGCGTCGGCATCTGCGGCACCGACATGCATATCTTCCGCGGCACCCAGCCTTTCCTCAGCTATCCGCGCGTGATGGGCCATGAATTGTCCGGCCATATCCACAGTGCGCCAGCCGGCTCGCGCCTGGCTGCGGGCGACCAGGTTTACGTGATGCCCTACCTGTCGTGCGGTACTTGCGTGGCCTGCCGCCAGGGCAAGACCAATTGCTGCACCCGCATCGAAGTGCTGGGCGTGCACCGCGACGGCGGCATGACGGAATACCTGGCGCTGCCCGAGCGCTTCGTCTTCAAGACGGAAGGCATTTCGCTCGACGATGCGGCCATGATCGAATTCCTCGCCATCGGCGCGCATGCCGTCAAGCGCGGCGCGGTCGATGCCGGCAAGCGCGTGCTGGTGGTGGGCGCCGGTCCGATCGGCATGGCCGTGATGCTGTTCGCATCGTTGAAAGGCGCCGACGTGACGGTGCTCGACGGCCGCGCCGACCGTTTGCAATTCTGCCGCGACGCACTCGGCATCGCCCGCACGGTGCAGCTGGGCGACGGCGACAAGGAACAGTTGTCGGACGCCACCGGCGGCGAATTCTTCGACGTGGTGTTTGACGCCACCGGCAATATCGCCGCCATGGAGAGGGGCCTCGATTTCGTCGCCCATGGCGGCTCCTATGTGCTGGTGTCCATCGTGCGCGACCGCCTGTCCTTTTCCGACCCGGAATTCCACAAGCGCGAAACGACCTTGCTGGGTAGCCGCAACGCCACCGTCGACGATTTCGAGGAAGTGGTAGCGGCCATGAAGGCGGGCAAAGTCCCCACCGCGCTGCTCAATACCCACCGCACCACGCTCGATGAATTTACGGGCGTGCTCGATCGCTGGATGCAGCCCGAGGCCGGTGTCATCAAGGCCATCGTCGAGGTCTGAGATGAGCGATCTCAACCCCATACTGCAGTTCGGCACCAGCCGCTTCCTGCAGGCGCACGCCGACCTGTTCGTCAGCGAAGCAGCCAAGGCAGGCGAGGCGCTGGGCCATATCACCATCGTGCAAACGACCGGCAGCGCGCAGGGCGCGGCGCGGGTGGCGGCGTTTCGCCAGGCCGGCGGCTACCCGGTGCGCATCCGCGGCTGGCAGGACGGGGCGCAAGTCGATGAAGAGCGCCGCGCCGGCGCCGTCACGCAGGCGTGGCAGGCCGGCAGCGACTGGCGGCAGGTGCGCGATGCGGCCGTGGCCGCGCGCGTGATCGTCTCGAATACGGGCGACACGGGCTACCAGCTCGATGACGCCGACCACGCCGGCATGCTCGATGGCGCGACCGTTCCCGCCAGCTTTCCCGCCAAGCTGCTGGTGCTGCTGCACGACCGCTTCCTGGCCGGGGCCGCGCCCATTTCGATTTTTCCATGCGAACTGGTGGCCGACAACGGTCATGTATTGCGCCAGGTGGTCGTGACCCTGGCGCGGCAGTGGCGCTGCGATGCCGCGTTCATCGCCTACCTGCAAACGGGCTGCCTGTGGATCAATTCCCTCGTCGACCGCATCGTTTCCGAACCGATCGAACCGATAGGCGCGGTGGCCGAACCCTATGCGCTGTGGGCCGTCGAGGCGCAGGAAGGCATGCTGCTGCCGTGCCGCCACCCGCAACTGGTGGTGACGGACAGCCTGCGCGAGTATGAGCAGCGCAAGCTATTTTTGCTCAACCTGGGCCACACCTATCTGGCGCAACTGTGGCTGGAACGGGGCAGTCCGGCCGGCATGACGGTGCGCGAGGCGATGGACGATGGCGCCATGCGCGCCGCGCTGGAAGCCGTGTGGCGCGAGGAAGTGCTGCCCGTGTTTGCCGCCATGGGCGCGCGGCACGGCGACGCCGCGCTGGCCTATGTGGCGCAGGTCAGGGAACGCTTCGGCAATCCCTTTCTTGCACACCGCCTGGCCGACATCGCCCAGCACCACGCCAGCAAGATCGAGCGTCGCATGGCGCCCGTGGCGGCGCTGGCGCGGCCGCTGTGTCCCGCCCTGGCGCAGCCGCGACTGTGCGCCATGCTGGCGCCGGGAGCGCAGCCATGAACGCCCCGCTCAGCGCAGTTGTTTCTTTTTTAGCATGCCGATCCAATCCGATATCGACTAAAATGGCCCACTCATCCACTTTCCCTTTCGCTGGCATAGCGCGTTCATTCATCCATGTCCAAACCCGCCACCGTCTTCAAGCGCAGTACCAATCTGCTGTTGCAATTTCTCGCCGAGAATGTCGCAGTGGGCGAGATGCTGCCGACGGAGCAGTTCCTGACCACCATCTGCCAGGGCAGCCGCACGGCCATCCGCAGCGCGATCGCGTATCTGTCGACGCGGCGCCTGATCGCCAGTCCGGCGGACCGGCGCCTGCTGCGCAAACCCATACCAGGCGACTACTTCGATATCTCCGAATTGCAGTCGGGGGCGGAGCGCATCCAGCAAGTGCTGATGGAACGCGTGTACCAGCGCGACATGCCGCCCGGCGCGGAATTTTCGGAAGCGGAGCTGGCGCGCGAGGCGGGTGCCAGTACCGTCAGCGTGCGCGAATTCTTGATCGGCTTTTCGCGCTTCGGCCTGATCGAAAAGAAGCCGCGCGGCGGCTGGCGCCTGTGCGCGTTCGACCGCTCGTTCGCCACCGAACTGGCGGACATGCGGCGCATGTTCGAGATGGCGGCCGTGGAGCAGTTTGCGCACTTGCCGCATGGCGATCCGGCGTATGTGGAACTGGCGCGGCTGATCAAGCAGCACGAGAAGCTGGCGGCCAGGATAGACACGCGCCACAATGCGTTTCCGGCGCTGGACCGCGAGTTCCACACCTTCCTGATCGGCCTCTTGAACAACCGCTTCGCGCAGGGCTTCTACGATATCGTCTCGTTCGTGTTTCACTATCACTACCAGTGGGACAAGGGCGAGGAAAAGGGCCGCAACAAATACGCGGTGCAGGAGCACCTGGCCATCCTGCGCGCGCTGGCCGAGCACGACATACCGAAGGCGCTCGAGTGCATGCGTTCGCACCTCGATTCCTCGCGCAGCACCATGCTGTCCTCGATCGGCACGCGGGAAAAACTGAGCCAGCCGGCCGCCTAGCCGTTTTTGCCGGGGAGGGTGCGCCATGAGCCTCGCTTCCCAACCTGCCAGCCTGCTGCTGATGTCGCCCGAGGATAACTGCCTGATCGCCAGGACAGCCTTGGCCAGCGGCGACGTCGTCGCCATCGACGGCGTGCCCGTCACCCTGGCGCAAAATATCCACATCGGCCACAAGGTGGCGCGCCGCGCGCTGGCCGTGGGCGACAAGGTGCTGCGCTACGGCGCCCTGATCGGCAGCATCACGGCCCCCGTCGCCATCGGCGAGCATATCCACACGCACAATCTGGCAAGCGATTACATCCCCACGTTTACCCTGGGCCAGGACGGCCACCATTTCCTGGACAAGGACGACCAAGCATGAACGCTCCCGTAACGACACCGGCCCTGTCGGGCTATCTGCGCGCCGATGGCCGCAAGGGCATCCGCAATATCGTGGTGGTGGCCTATATGGTCGAATGCGCGCACCATGTGGCGCGCCTGATGGTCAACGCCTTTCCCGGCCAGCCCGTGCACCTGATCGGCTTTACGGGCTGCTTCCCCAACGAATACGCGGACCAGGTGATGCGCCGTCTGCTGACGCACCCGAACGTGGGCGCCGTGCTGCTGGTGTCCCTGGGCTGCGAAGGATTCAACAAATATGGCCTCTCCAGCGCGGTGGCCGACAGCGACCGTCCCGCGCACACGATCACGATCCAGGAAAACAGCGGCACGCGCCCCAGCGTGAGCAGCGGCGTCGAGTGGATCAGCTGGGCACTCGAGCTTTTGGCGCGGCAGGAGCGCGTGCCGATGGGGATCGATGAACTGGTCGTCGCCACCATCTGCGGCGGCTCCGACAGCACCAGCGGCATCAGCGCCAACCCGGCCGTTGGCGTCGCGTTCGACACCCTGATCGCGTCCGGCAGCCCCTGCATCTTCGAAGAGACGGGCGAACTGGTGGGCTGCGAATACCACATGCAGCGGCGCGCCGTCAGTCCGGAGCTGGGCAACGCCATCGTGGAAACCGTGGCCAAGGCAGCCCGCTACTACACCATCATGGGCCATGGCAGCTTCTCGCCGGGGAACGCCGATGGCGGCCTCACCACGCAGGAAGAAAAGTCGCTGGGCGCCTACGCCAAGAGCGGATCCTCGCCCATCGTCGGCATTTTGAAACCGGGCGACCAGCCGGCCGGCGGCGGCCTGTATCTGCTCGACGTGGTGCCGGACGGCGAGCCGCGCTTCGGCTTTCCGAACGTGTCGGACAACGCGGAAATCGTCGAACTCATTTCCTGTGGCGCCCACATCACCTTGTTCACGACAGGCCGCGGCTCGGTGGTCGGTTCGGCGATCTCGCCCGTCATCAAGGTATGCGCCAATCCGCAAACCTTCGAGCGCCTGGCCGACGACATGGATATCAATGCGGGCAAGATCCTCACGGGCGAAGCCACCCTGGAAGAAGTGGGCGCGGAGATCGTCGCCGCGGTGCTGAACGTCGCCAACGGAGAATTGAGCCGCTCGGAAGACCTGGGCCATCAGGAATTCGTGCTGACCTATAAACAATTCGACGCGGTGGGGCCAGGCTGTTTCCCGCTGCGCGCCGCTTGAGGGCCGAGTCCATGGATGTCACACAATTGCGTACCTTGCCGCGCGCGGGCCTGTCGCTGCCCTGCATCGGCATGGGCTGCGCCCCGATAGGCGGCTTGTACCAGCCCGTCAGCGACGCGCAGGCGCGCGCCACCTTGGATGGCGCCTGGGATGCCGGCGTGCGCTTCTTCGACACGGCGCCGTTCTATGGCTATACCCAGTCCGAACGCCGCCTCGGCGCGGCGCTGCGCGAGCGGCCCCGCCATGAATTTGTGATTAGCACCAAGGTGGGACGGCTGATGCGGCCCGACGCTTCCGTGCGCCCCGGCGACGACGGCTTTGCCGCGCCGCTGCCGTTCCGCCCCCATTACGACTACACGTATGACGGCGTGCTGCGTTCGCACGACGACAGCCTGCAGCGCTTGGGGCTCGAGCGCATCGATATCCTGTTCGTGCACGACATGGGCAAGGCCACGCATGGCGAACACGATCAGCACTACTGGCGCCAGCTGACGGCCGGTGGCGGTTTTCGCGCCCTCGATGAACTGCGCGCCAGCGGCCAGGTGAAGGCCGTGGGCCTGGGCGTGAACGAATGCGAAATCGTGCTGCGCGCAATGGCGGAATTCGACCTCGATTGCACCTTGCTGGCCGGCCGCTACACCTTGTTGGAACAGGCCTCGCTGTCGCCGTTGCTGGACGCCTGCGTGGAACGCGGCAACGCCATCGTGATCGGCGGCCCGTTCAACTCGGGCGTGCTGGCCGGGAATGGCAAGTTCAACTACGCCGATGCGCCGGCCGCCATACTCCAGCGCGTGGCGCGCCTGGACGCCGTCTGCCGTGAATTCGGCGTGCCGCTGCAGGCTGCCGCACTGCAGTTCCCGCTTGCCCATCCGGCCGTCGCTTCCTGCATCCCGGGCGGCCAGGACCTGGCGCAGCTGCGGCAAAACCTGGACTGGTTCGCCACGCCGCTGCCCGACGCCCTGTGGCTGGCGCTGCGGGACGCGGACTTGCTCGATGCGCGCGCGCCGCTGCCTGCGGGAGTGGCCGCATGATGCGCATCGACGCCCACCAGCACTTCTGGCAGCTGGCCGCGCGTGCCGGCAGCTGGCCGCCGCCATCCTTGGGCGCCATCCACCGCGATTTTGCACCGGCCGACCTGGCGCCGCTGCTGGCGGCGCACGGCATTGCCGGCACGGTGCTGGTGCAGTCGCTGCCGACGGCTGTAGATACCGATTACCTGCTGGCGCTGGCGGAACAGAACAGCTTTATTCGGGCCGTCGTGGGCTGGGCCGATCTGCTGGCGCCTGACGCGCCGGCCACTATCGCCCGTCTGGCGTCGCACGGCAAGCTCAAAGGCTTGCGGCCCATGCTGCAGGATATCGAAGATGATCAATGGATCGCCAATCCCGAGCTGGCGCCGGCCTTGGGCGCCATGGTGGAACACGGTTTGCGGCTGGACGCGCTGGTGCTGCCGCGCCACTTGCCCGCGCTGCTGCATTGCGCGCGCGCTTATCCGCTGCTTCCCATCGTGATCGACCATGCGGCCAAGCCGCCGATCGCCGATGCCGCGTTCGGCGCGTGGCGCGAAGACATGGCGCAGCTGGCCGCGCTGCCGAACGTGCACTGCAAGCTGTCCGGGCTGGTGACGGAGGCGCGGCCCGGCTGGACCGTGGGTGACCTGCGTCCCTATGCCGCGCATGTGCTGGACATGTTCGGTCCCCGGCGCGTGATCTGGGGCAGCGACTGGCCCGTGGTCGACCTGGCCGGCGGCTATCCGGCATGGCTGGCCGCCAGCGAGGCGCTGCTGGCGCATCTGGGGCAAGAGGACAGGGACGATATTTTCGGACGCAATGCGTGCCGGTTTTATGGTTTTGAATGAGGTGGTGGGCGTGTCGGCTTACGCCGTTCCGGCTAAGCCGACCTACGGTCATCGTCAACGATATTGGTAGGTTGGCGTAAGCCAGCAAAAAGGAGTCGCAATGCAAAGAATGGGCATGGTCATCGGCATCGCGCCGGAGCGCATCGCTGAATACAAAACCCTGCACGCCGCCGTCTGGCCGCAGGTGCTGGCCAGACTGGCGGCCGCGCATGTCAGCAATTATTCGATCTTCCTGCGCGAGCCGGAAAACCTGTTGTTCGGTTATTGGGAATACCACGGCGAGGATTTTGAGGCCGACATGGCGGCCATTGCCGCCGACCCGGAAACGCAGCGCTGGTGGACCTTTTGCGCACCGTGCCAGGAGCCGCTGGCTTCGCGTGCCGAGGGCGAGCACTGGGCGATGATGGAACACGTATTTCATATGGTTTAGGCCTAAAAAAAGGAGACAACATGACCGCCAGACTACAAGGCAAAATCGCCCTGCTCACCGCCGCCGGCCAGGGCATCGGCCGCGCCACGGCCGAAGCGTTCGTGCGCGAAGGCGCCACCGTGATCGCCACCGATATCAACCAGGCCCAGCTCGACGAGTTGAAAGAGGCGACGGGCTGCGCCATCCGCCGGCTCGACGTGACCGATGGCGCGGCGATCACCGCGCTGGCCGACGAGATCGGCCCCGTCGATATCCTGTTCAACTGCGCCGGCTTTGTCGACGGCGGCACCATCCTCGACTGCGACGATGCGGCCTGGGACCGTTCCTTCGACATCAACGCACGCTCCATGTACCGGCTGATGCGCGCCGTGCTGCCCGGCATGCTGGCCAGGGGCGCCGGCTCCATCGTCAACATGTCGTCCGTGGCGTCGAGCGTGAAGGGCGCGCCGAACCGCTTTATCTATGGCACCTCGAAGGCGGCCGTGGTGGGCATGACCAAGTCGGTAGCGGCGGACTTTGTCACGCGCGGCATCCGCTGCAATGCGATCTGCCCCGGCACCATCGAGTCGCCCTCGCTGAAGGAACGCATTGCCGCGCAGGCGGCAGCGACGGGCGTGAGCATCGATGAAGTGCAGGCCGCGTTTGTCGCCCGCCAGCCGATGGGCAGAGTGGGCAGGGCAGAGGAAATCGCCGCGCTGGCCGTCTACCTGGCTTCCGATGAATCCGCTTTTACCACCGGCATGGTCCATGTGATCGACGGTGGCTGGTCAAACTAATTACAACGACGAGAGACACACATGAAACTGATGCGTTATGGCGCCAAGGGCGCTGAAAAACCTGCACTGATCGATGCCGACGGCGCCGTGCGCGACCTGTCCGGTGTGCTGCTTGACATTACCGGCGCGACCTTGGGCAAGGATGGCCTGGCGACCCTGGCCGCCCTCGATATCTCCAGCCTGCCGGTGGTGGCGAATCCTGGCCGCATCGCGCCGCCGTGGAAGGGCGTGGGCAAGTTTTTGTGCGTGGGCTTGAACTATGCCGACCATGCGGCCGAATCGGGCATGGCCGTGCCGGCTGAACCGGTGCTGTTCATGAAGGCCACCAGCGCCATCATCGGCGCCAACGACGCCGTGGTGATGCCGCAGGATTCGAAGAAAAGCGACTGGGAAGTGGAGCTGGGCGTGGTGATCGGCACCACCGCGCGCTATGTGAGCGAAGCCGATGCGCTGTCGCACGTGGCCGGCTACTGCGTGGTGAACGATTTGTCCGAACGCGAGTACCAGCTCGAACGCGGCGGCCAGTGGGACAAGGGCAAGGGCTGCGATACCTTCGGCCCGATCGGTCCCTGGCTGGTCACAAGCGATGAAGTGGCGGACCCGCAAAACCTGGGCCTGTGGCTGGAAGTGAACGGCAAGCGCATCCAGGATGGCAATACCAGAACCATGGTCTTCGGCGTGGCCAATCTGGTCAGCTACATCAGCCGCTTCATGACCTTGTACCCGGGCGACATCATCAGCACCGGCACGCCACCAGGCGTGGGCATGGGACAGAAACCGGCGGCCGTGTACCTGAAGCCGGGCGACACCATGCGCCTGGGGATCAGCGGACTTGGTGAACAGAAGCAGACCGTGCATGCGTGGAATCCGGAACTGATCGACAGTTAAACGAGTAGCAGACCGGCGCGCCGCCAAGATGCTCAGACATCGGCGCGCCGGCCTATGGCAGTGGAGTGGAGGAGACACACCATGAATCAATCCGAAGAGATACTGGCCCTGAACAAGGTCAGCAAGCGCTTTCCCGGCGTGCTGGCGCTGGACAACGTCAGTTTCAGCCTGCGCAAGGGCGAAGCCCATGCGCTGTGCGGCGAAAACGGCGCCGGCAAGTCCACCCTGATGAAGGTGATGAGCGGCGTGTACCAGGCCGACGAGGGAGAACTCGTCTACAAGGGCAAGGTGTGCAGTTTTTCCTGCAGCGTGGATGCGGAGGCGGCCGGCATCGCCATCATCCACCAGGAACTGAACCTGATCCCGCACCTGAGCGTGGCCGAGAATATTTTCCTGGCGCGCGAACCGGTGCGCGGCATTTTCATCGACCGCAAGAAAATGCGCGCCGACGCGCAGGCGTTGCTGGACCGGTTGAAGCTGCGCATCGACCCGCGCCAACTGGTGAAAAACCTGTCCTGCGCGCAGCAGCAGATGGTGGAAATCGCCAAGGCGCTGTCGCTCAATACGGAAGTGCTGATCATGGACGAGCCCACGTCGTCGCTGACGGAGAGCGAGACGGGCCAGCTGTTCGACATCATCAATGAACTCAAGCGCAATGGCGTGAGCGTGGTCTACATCTCGCACCGCCTGGAAGAGATGCAGCACATCATCGACAGGGTGACGGTGCTGCGCGACGGTAAATTCGTCTGCACCGACGATTTTGCCGCCACCAGCCTGGACGCCATCGTGGCCAAGATGGTGGGCCGCACCCTCGATGAAAAATTTCCCGACCGCGTCTCGGCGCCGACGGCTGACGTACTGCTGCGCGTGACCGATTTGCACCGCAAGGATGTCTTCGGCCCGCTGAGCTTTGATTTGCGGCGCGGCGAGATCCTCGGCTTTTCCGGCCTGATGGGGGCGGGACGCACGGAAGTGGCGCGCGCCATCTTCGGCGCCGATCCCCTCACCAGCGGCGCCATCCACCTGGGCGACGTGGCGGTGACGATCGACAGCCCCATCGACGCCATCGGCCACGGCATCGCCTACCTGTCGGAAGACCGCAAGAGCCACGGCCTGGCGATCCGCATGTCGGTGGCGGCCAATCTGACCTTGACGAATGTGTCGGGGCTGGCGAACCGCTTCGGCTTCATCGACTTCGCCAGGGAAGAGGCGGTGGCGCAGCAGTACATTGCGGCGCTGGGCATCAAGACGCCGACGTCGAAGCAGATCGCGCGCAATCTGTCGGGCGGCAACCAGCAAAAGATCGTCATCAGCAAATGGCTGTACCGCGAATCGAAAATCATCTTCTTCGACGAACCCACGCGCGGCATCGACGTGGGCGCCAAGTTCGCCATCTACCAGCTGCTCGACAAGCTTGCGTCGGAAGGCATCGGCGTGGTGCTGATCACGTCCGAACTGCCCGAGATCATGGGCATGACGGACCGGGTGGCCGTGTTCCATGAAGGGCGCATCAGCGGCATCGTCAATACGCGCGAGTCGTCGCAGGAAGAGATCATGCAGCTCGCATCGGGCCGCCAGGCAGCAATGCATTAACATCAGAAAGTCACAAGAAAATGAACAAAGAACTGATCCAAAAATTCGCCGCGCTGGGCAGTCTGTCGCTGTTGCTGCTCGTGTTTTCCCTGACCAGCAACGCCTTTTTCTCCGTCAGCAACGGCATGAGCGTGGCCTTGCAAGTAACGTCGATCGCCTACCTGGGTATTGCCGCCACCTGCGTCATCATCACGGGCGGCATCGACTTGAGTTCCGGCTCCGTGCTGGCGCTGGCCGGCGTGGCCGCCGCGCTGCTGGTCAAGAGCGGCGTGCCCGTGCCCGTCGCCATGCTGGGCGGCATCGTGGTGGGCGCCATGTGCGGCGCCGTCAACGGTTTCTGCATCACGCAACTGAAGCTGCCGCCCTTCATCGCCACCCTGGGCATGATGCTGATCGCGCGCGGCCTGGCGCTGCAGGTGACGGGGGCGCGCGCCATTTCCGGCCTGGGCGAGTCGTTCGGCGAACTCGGTAACGGCGTGTTGTGGCGCATCGAGCGCGACACGGGCGGCACCTTTCCCGAAGTCGTCTTTCCCGGCATTCCGTATCCGGTGGTGCTGATGGTGGTGATCGCCGTGGCCGTGTCCATCATGCTCAGCCGTACCACCTTTGGCCGGCATATCTATGCCGTCGGCTCGAATGCGGAAGCGGCGCGCCTGTCGGGCGTGAAGGTGGGTCGCGTGACCCTGCTCGTGTATACCCTGTCCGGCGCCTTGTCGGGCCTGACGGGCTGCGTGCTGATGTCGCGTCTGGTGACGGCGCAGCCGAACGAGGGCGTGATGTATGAACTCGATGCGATCGCCAGCGCCGTGATCGGCGGCGCTTCGCTGATCGGCGGCATCGGTACCATTTCCGGCACCGTCATCGGGTCCTTCGTCATCGGCATCCTGCGCAACGGCTTGAACATGAACGGGGTATCGAGCTTTATCCAGCAAATCATTATCGGACTGGTCATCTTGCTGACCGTCTGGATCGATCAGAAGCGCAACCGCGCCTGAAGCAGCAAGCAGCACGCATGAAGTCAATCCACCAAATCTATAATTATTAAATGAGGACGACAATGAAAACCATCAAAGCCATGTCGCTGGGTCTGTTGACCGCAGCATTTGCCCTGAGCTCCAGCGCCGCCTTCGCCGCCCCGGGCGAAATCGCCGTGATCGTCAAGACGACCAATTCCAACTACTGGCAAAACGTGAAAAAGGGCGCCACGGCCAGCGCCGCCGATGCCAAGGGCTACAGCCTGACCTTCCAGGGACCGGCTTCGGAATCGGCGATTGCCGACCAGGTCAGCATGGTGGAAAACGCCGTCACGCGCAAAGTGGCCGGCATCGTGCTGGCCGCGTCGGACCCGGACGCGCTGGTGCCGGCCCTGAAGAAGGCGTGGGAAGCGAAGATTCCCGTCGTGCTGATCGACTCGCTGGTGGCCGACAGCGGCAAGCGCTATTACCAGTCCTTCCTGTCGACCGACAATGAAGCGGCCGGCGAGCAAAGCGCCAAGGCTCTCATTTCGCAGGTCGGCAAGACGGGCAAGATCGCCGTGATGTCGTACGTGGCGGGCGCCGGTTCCGAGACGGGCAGGGTGGGCGGCTTCAAGCGCTATATCGAAAAGAACTCGCAGCTGCAGATCGTCGGCACGTATTACTCGCAGTCGCAGATGGCCACGGCGCTGAACCAGACGACCGATGTGCTGGCCTCGAATCCGGACTTGAAGGGCATCTTCGGCGCCAATGAACCGACGGCCGTGGGCATGGGCCGCGCCATCGCGCAGGCGGGCAAGGCCGGCAAGGTGATCGCCGTGGGCTTCGACGGCAATGAAGATTTGAAAAACTTCGTCAAGGACGGCACCCTGTATGCGACCGCCGTGCAGGGTTCGTACTCGATGGGCGCGCTGGGCGTGAAAACCCTCGTCAGCCTGATCGAAGGCAAGAAGGTCGCACCGTTCGTCAACACGGGCGTGGTGATCGTCACCAAGGCCAATGTCGACCTGCCGGAAGCGAAGAACGTTTTGTATTGAGTGATCAGCTGATCGTCAGGCGCTGCTTCAATTCCTTGAGCAGCGTGCCCGTCTTGGCGCTCAGCTGGCGCGCCAGCGGCCAGGCCAGCGAGAGCGGCAAGCCTCGCGTGGCGCAGGCCGGCAGTACTTCGACGATGGCGCCGCTGGCCAGGTGCTCGTGCACCAGCCAGGTCGCCTGCTGCGCGATGCCCAGGCCCGCCAGCACGGCGGCCGTCTGCGCTTCGGCGTCCCCCACGGTCAGGCGCGGATGGACCACGCGCCGTTCCACTCCGTCCTCGCCTGCAAACAGCCACGGCGCCGCCGTGCCGTCGCCGCGGCCGTAGGCGATGCAGTCGTGGCCATCGAGGTCCGCGATGGCGAGCGGCGTGCCGCGCCGCGCCAGGTAGGCGGGCGCCGCGCAAAAGATCAGGCGCTCTTCTCCCAAGGGCATCTGTCCCAGCGTTGGAGGCCAGCTGCCCGGCGCGCCGATGCGCACGGCGATATCGATGCGCTCTTCGAACAGGTCGGCAAAGCGGTCGCTGAAACTGATCGACGGCTGCAGCTGCGGATACTTTTCGCACAGTGCAATCAGCGCCGGCATCACGCGCATGCGGCCATACGAAGCGGGCACGCCGATGCGCACCTTGCCTGCCAGTTCCCCATCCTGCTCGGCCAGCACGTTTTCCGCCTCGACCAGTTCCTGCAGCACGCGCTTGCAGGTGGCGTAATAGGCATGTCCGGCGCTGCTCAACTGCAAACGCCGCGTGCTGCGCTCGAACAGGATCACGCCCAGGCGCGCTTCCAGGCGCGCCACGCTCTTGCTCACGGCCGAGCTGCTCAGGTGCAGCCGTGCGGCAGCTTTGGTGAAACTGCCGGCGTCGGCGGTGGCAAGAAAAGGCGCGATGCCTTTCAAGTGTTCGGACATGATTACAGAATATTTTTCATGAATAAGGTGAAATACTATCGCGGATAAGAATTTCTGTCCGCTATATCATGGCTTTTTACACAGGCACTGGAGCATCCATGAACAAGCACGCATTGATTATCGGCGCCAGCGGCGTTATCGGCAGCAATCTGGCCACGCATTTGCTGGCGCAGGGCTGGCAGGTGACGGGCGTCTCGCGCGGCCGCACGCCGGTTCCCGCAGGCTGCGCGGCCCTGCCGCTCGACGCGACGGATGGCGCTGCCGTCGCCGCCGCGCTAGCTGGCCTGGACGCCAGCCATGTCTTCTTCACGGCCTGGGCACGCCAGGAAAACGAGCGGGAAAACATCCGCGTCAATGGCGCCATGGTCGCCAATGTGCTGGCCGCGCTGGGCTCCACCAGCCACTTGCGCCATGCGGCGCTGGTCACTGGCCTCAAACACTACCTGGGACCGTTCGATGCCTATGGCAAGGGCAGCGTGCCCGTCACGCCGTTCCGCGAAGAGCAGGGCCGGCAAGCGGTCGAGAATTTTTACTATGAGCAGGAAGACCGGCTGTTCGACGCGGCCGCGCGGTATGGTTTTACGTGGAGCGTGCACCGCCCGCACACCATCATCGGCTACGCGCTGGGCAATGCCATGAACATGGGCCTGACCCTGGCCGTGTATGCGAATCTGTGCAAGGCCAGCGGCCAGCCCTTCGTCTTTCCGGGTTCGCCCGCGCAATGGCACGGCCTCTCCGACATGACGGACGGGGGGCAGATCGCACGCCACCTGGCGTGGGCGGCCGACAGTCCCGCCGCGCGCAACGAAGACTTCAATATCGTCAACGGCGACGTGTTCCGCTGGAAGTGGCTGTGGCCGCGCCTGGCCGCCTACTTCGGCGTCGAGGCGGCCGATCTGCCGGAGGTTATGGCGCCGCTGGCCGACCGCATGCAGGACGCGCCCGAGCAATGGCGCTCCATCGCCGAGCAGCACGGCCTGGTGGAGGCTGACGTCGGCCGCCTCGCCTCCTGGTGGCATACGGATGCGGACCTGGGGCGGCCGATGGAAGTGATGACGGACATGGGCAAGAGCCGCAAGGCGGGCTTCCTCGATTACCAGAATACGCAGGATGCCTTCTTCAATCTGTTCGACAAGCTGAAGGCGGAGCGCGTCATTCCCCGTTGACCCGGTTGCGGCCAACCGTGTTGTCGGCTTACGCCGTTCCGGCTAAGCCGACCTACCGGGCCATTGTGGTAAGCCGACATCCCCACATGCTATTCGGGCTAGCGCCGCTCTTGCGCCCGCTGCCATTCCAGGCCCGGGCGGTCGACGCGGAACTGCAGCAGCCGTCCCTGCACCACTTCCGTCACGTAGGCCGTGCGGCCATCGGGGCCGCCGAAGGTGATGTTGCTGGGCTTGGCGCCGGGTACGCTGATTTCGCGCAGGATGCGCCCTTGCGGCGACAATTTGACCACTGTGCCCTTGCCGTAGCGCGTTACGTACAGGTTGCCGTCGACGTCCACGCGCATGCCGTCCATGCCGAAATCGTCGAACTTGATCAGCAATCGCTTGCCGCTCAGGCTGCCGTCCGCGGCGATGTCGTACATCCAGATATTGCGCTGCACGCTTTCATTCACATACAAGATCTTGCCGTCGGGGCTGACCTCGATGCCGTTGGCCGTGCCCATGGTGTCGAGCGCCAGGGTCACCGTGCCGTCGGTCGCGATGCGCCACACGCGGCCCGTGTTTTCCTTCCAGTTCGGGTCGCTCGCATACAGCACGTCATCGGCCGTGATGGCGATGTCGTTCGGCTGCGTCATGCGCGGCTCGCGCGCGTGGATGGTGAGCGCGCGCGTGGCCGGGTCGACCACGTAGATCGTGTGTTCCATGTAGTCGGCCAAATACATCTGCCCGCGGCTGCCGAAGCGGATGCCGTTGGCGATGCTGGTGCCGGGCAGCGTCAGGTACACCTCGCCGGCGCCGCCGGGGCTGACCTTGCCAATGGTTTGCTGGCGCGCAAAGTTGACGGCATAGATATTGCCATCCGCATCCACGGCCGGGCCTTCGATGCCTTTTGTAAAGGAGTGCGCGGGCGTGAGCGTGGTGGCGAGGAACAGCGCCTCGTGCGCGGGCTGGCTGGCGCAGGCGGACAGGCTGGCCAGCGCGGCGGCCATTACGGCCGTGCGCAGCGACGGCAGGGCATATCGGGATTGGTGCATCGGTGTTCTCTGTATGGCAAAGGTGGCGTATGTTACCCGACGCGCGCCAGCCGGGGCGCCTGGCTAGGCCGCCACGACGACGAGGTCGGGGAAGTCGTCCTGCCAGCCGTCCCACTCGTCTTGCAGATGCGCGTGCATGCCGGCGCGCTCTTGCGCCTGATCGAAGGTGTCCGCGCTGGCCAGCAGGAAGCGGGCGATGGCGCGCAGGGTGGCCGGGTCGGCGTGGATGGTCACGTCGGAGCAGCGTTTGGGACGTTCTGCGGCCTCGTCTTGCAGATAGCAGTGCAGCGATAAATGTGTACTCATGGGTGTCAGTTGTTGATATAGGCGCCCAGCATGGTGTGTGCGTTCAGTGCGGCGCGGGCCGCTTCCAATTCCCCTGGCTGCAGGTACCAGAAGATCCAGTCGGCATGCTCTTCGCAGCGGCCATACGCCTGCATTGCGTCGCGCAGGGCTTGTCGGCGCTCGGGCGGCAGCGCATCCAGTCGGGCTTGCGTAAAACCATTGATGGGATATACATCGCGCAGGTGCGAGTCTTGCAGTCCGCGCCGCTTGATGGCGGCCCAGTTATTTGCGGGGCAAGGAATGCCAAAGGTCATCGGATGGGCCTCGTCGAGCTGCCGGTAGCCGAGTGCGTAGCCGGTGCCATAGCCCTGCGTTTCAGCGTAGCAGTACATATACTCGCAATGCTCGAACAGACCGGGTATGGCCCGCGCAGCGTCGAACAACGGCGCCAGCGCAAGCTTGCTGGCGCGTATGGCCAGCACGAACAACGAGCCCGATGAATACACGACAAGCGCGTCGCAGTTGGTGGTCTCGTCGGCTTCGTCGGGCGGCACGATGCGCGGTGAAAACAGCTCGATGCTGTCGGTCTCTGGCGCAAACAGCATCTTCTCGTAATTTCGCTGTGAGAATTTGACGACCTTGCCGCGCTTGTTGCCATAGCGCTCGACGGGTTCGCCGATGTGTGCGAACCAGGCAAACAGCTGCGCGCTTGCCGCGGCGGCGATGAAGGGGCTATCTTTCTTGAATTCGCCTACCAGGAAGTGATATTGATCCATGTGTCGTCAGAGTAAATGGGCAACGCGCATGATGCCATGCGCGGCCCCCCTGTGCCTAGCGCGCACGCGAGGAATGGTGCTGGCCATGGATGCATGGTGGCGGTGCCGCGCGGGCGAGGTGGAAAAAGATGCGCGACAGGACAGCGCAATGGCCGGGTTGAGGCGTATGATGGAAATACGGATGTGGTTGCCGCAAGGCAGTGCGACCGGCGCCGGCCGTACCTCTTGCAGGTTTTTTTCGTGGTTTTGGCAGTAGTGACAACGAGGAGACATCATGGACAAACCCGAATTCATCCTGGCCGCCAAGGCCATGGAAACGCTGGAGATGTATCAAACGTTTTACGGCCACTCCAGCGAGTACCAGGCGCACCAGCAGGAAGTGCTGAAACTGCTGCGCCACAAGGGCGCCTCCCTGCTCGTGTCCGAGCATGGCCCGGCGAAATTTCTGCTGGCCTTTGCCGATGCGCTGGAAGCGGCCAGCTTGCCGGGGGAATATGTGCCGCTCAACCGCAGGTAGGGCGAGCCTGTCCCGGCAGGGGATCCAGATATCTGCCGGGATAGTCCCTAGCCGCCGTTCCCTCTGTCGTTCAGCGATACCCTGGGCAGGCGCACGGTAAATATCGTGCCGCTTTCCAGGCTGGACTCGGCGCCGATGGTGCCGCCGTGCGCGCTGGCGATCTCACGCGCGATAAACAGACCCAGGCCGATGCTGGTGGCATTGGGCGCCTTGTGATCGTCGGAAATGGCCAGCTGGACCAGCGGATCGAAAATGCTTTTCAGCGACGCTTCCGGGATCTGGCGGCCGAAATTCTTCACTTGCACCACGGTCGTATCGGCATCGCCGCAAGCCGTGATGGTCACCGGCTGGTCGTCGGTGCGGTATTGCGCGGCATTGTTGAGCAAATTGGAAAAAAGCTGGGACAGGCGGGCCGCATCGAAGTCGCCAATCATCTCGCCCGTGGTGCTCAGTTCAAACTTGCATTGCGGGTGAGCGGCCGATGCATCCTCGACGGCCGTCTTGCAGATTTCCCCCAGGTCGCCCAAGGCGGGTGAAATGGGCATGTGTCCCCCCAGCTGCGTCCTGGCGAACTCCAGCAGATCGTTCACCATGGTTGTCATGGTGGCCGCGCTGCGGGCAACCCGCGCACCGAGCTGCACCGTGGAAGCGGAGGTCGCGCTCGGCCTGCTCAGCAGAGCACCGGCCATCGTCATCGTGCTCAGCGGACTGCGCAGATCGTGGCTGAGGATGGCGAGAAAGGTATTGCGGGTGCGGTCGCTCTGCTGCGAGTAGCGTATGGCTGATTCCTGCAGCGCCTGGTCTATCGCTTCATTGAAGCGCAGGATGTCGTCCGTTGCCGTTTTCGATGTTACCGGCACCTGTGCCATCCACAGGCGCAGCACGCTGGCCCGCATCGCGCGAAATTCCGCCGTCAGCTGCGGCAGCGTGAAGCCGATCTGCTGGCGCAGCGAGCCATGCGTGGCGGCTGCTGTTTCCTTGCCCGTTATTTCCGATACGCCCGTGGTCGATTTCTTTTTTCGCTGCGCCGCGTTCTCGATGACGTCCATGTCGCGCACGATGGTTTGCAGCATCTGCTTGGCATGATCGCGCAATTCCACTTTCGAGATGGCGGCTCCCGGAATGGGCAGCGACCTGGCGAAGAGTTCCCACTCTTCCAGGATCGGCTCCAGATGGCCGGTAATAAAGCGCGATAGTTTCACGGAGGACCAATGCGTTGATGGAAGAAGAGCCAGTGTACGCTGTTGAGGCGGGGATGGGGGATTGCTTCCCTGTGCCGGTGTTATCTACGTGTAACCCGGCGCCATGGCGTCAAACATGTCCTTGCCAACGGCCCCTTGACCATGAAAGAAATCTTGCGTTCATGTTGTGCAGGCGGCTGGAATTACGGTATCGCAAACAATGGCAAGCATGAATCGGATTCATCGATGCCATGGTAGTGACTTTTTTATATCGTGTTTGTGACGATGTGTGAGTATGTTGCCGCCTATTTGGTGCACACTTTGCCGGATATAAATCCGGGAGTGCCGCCATGACCAGGTCACGCAGCTTGCCGCCACGATTGCTGGGAGCACGCTTCCGTGGCTTTTCCCTGCTGCCGCTGGCCATTTCATTTGTCGTGCTGGTATGCCTGTCGCTGCTGGCGATCCAGCTATGGATGACCTTGCGCGCCCGCGAAGTGCAACTCGATGAAGCGGGGCGCGAAAGCGCCAATCTGGCGCAATCTGTGGCGCAGCATGCCTATGACACCATCAAGGAAGCCGATACGGTGCTGGTCGGACTGGTGGAGCGGGTGCAAACAGACGGTGTTTCCGATCCTGAACTGGCCCGCATGCACAAGTTGCTGGTCACGCGTGTCGCCGAGCTGCGCCAGTTGCACGGCATCTTCATCTATGCCAGGGATGGCAGCTGGCTGGTGAACTCGCAGCAAACGCTGTTGAGCAATTTGAATAATTCCGATCGCGATTACTTCAACTACCATCGAACGCATGCAGACCGAGGCCCCTATGTCGGGCCTCCCGTGCGCAGCAAATCGACGGGACATTGGATCGTCACCGTGTCGCGGCGTATCAATATGCCTGACGGCAGTTTCGGCGGCGTGGCGCTGGCGACCATCGATATGAATTATTTCAGGGTGTTTTATGAACGCTTTTCGATAGGAAAAAAAGGCGCCATTTTCATTGCAAATGGAAACGGTATTCTGTTATTGAGACGGCCGTTCGACGAAAGTTTACTGGGACGCGATCTTTCGCAGTTTCCCTTATTTCATGATTATTTGCCCAAAAGTCCCGTTGGCACGGCTGTGATCAAGTCGCGAGTCGATGGCGTGACGCGTATCAATAGCTATCGTAGAGTCGAGGAATACCCGCTGGTGGTCTCCGCCGCGTTGTCGCAGGATGAAGTGCTCGCTGCGTGGCGTGTCGATGCGGTGATGCAAAATGCGGTGGGGGGCGTGCTGGTATTGCTGATCGCGTTCATCGGATACCGCGTGGTGCGGCAGATCGATTTGCGGGTCAAGAGCGAGGCGGGACTGGTCGAGGCGCGCAATGAACTGGAAATGATCAATGAAACCCTGGCCCGCCTTGCCAATCAGGATGGGTTGACGGGGCTGGCGAACCGGCGCCACTTCGACCAGTCGCTGCTTGCCGAGTTCAGCCGTGCTCAGCGTGAGGACAGCTCGCTTGGGCTGGTGTTGATCGACGTCGACTTCTTCAAGCAATACAACGATATCTATGGCCATGTGGCCGGCGACGAGTGCCTGAGAAAAATCGGCAAAGTGGTCGGCTACAGCATGCGCAGGCCGGGCGACCTTGCGGCGCGCTACGGCGGCGAGGAAATGGTCGTTTTATTGCCCGGTACGGATATGCAGGGCGCATTGGCGGTGGCGGAAGGCGTTCGCCAGGCCGTGCAATCGCTGGGAATCGAGCATAGTGGCAATCCTCTCGGCGTAGTGACGGCCAGCGTCGGCGTGGCGGCTTTTATGCCGATGCACCGGGAAAACCTGCCGGTCGAGTTGGTTGAGCTTGCTGATAGGGCACTGTACAAGGCCAAGGCATCGGGGAGAAATCAGGTTTGTTATGAGTCTTCTGGCAAAAGTGCCGAGCAGGCCGCCACTGCTCTTGCGTTTCGATAGCCGTTGTTGACGGTGCATGAGCCGGGGCGGCTTTGGGCTGCGTCCTCGGTGGCGCGTGCGCCAGCCCTGTCCATGTACAATCGGCAACATTCGGATCGACGTATCCGCCCCTTCATTGCGGAGTACGTTCAAGCGTGACACAAACATTGCAAACCTGGCTGCTGGCCTGGCGGGAAGCCTTCACATGCGTCGGCCTGGGGCTGCGCGATGCGCGTCATGCGGGCCTGTGGTGGCGCTCCGCGCTGTGGTGCATGGCGGTCGTGGCGCTGTGGCTGGGACTGTATGGTTACTTCGGCCGTTTTTTTGTCGAGCTGAGCGCCATGCTGGCGCTGGTGTCCGTCACCGGCTTGCTGGGCCTGGGCGTGATGGATGGCGTCGGGACACTGGCCAGCGGGCCGGCCACCGTGTCGCAGATGGGCAATATCGCCGGCGGCCTGGGCAGCGCCGCCAAGGCCATGCTGTCGATCGGCCAGATTGCCCTGGCGTTGCTGGCGCTGGCTGCTTTTTTCTATGTGATGGTCTTTATCGTCGGCACCATCGGCACGGCGCGCCTGCCGCTGCGCTGGCTGCTGGAGCGCGCCAAGGCGGTGGCGGCGCGACGCTATGTAGCGTGGCAGCCTCCGGCCGGCCTGGATGCATCCTCCGCGCGCCCCGCCTGGCGGCGGCGTCTGTTGCTGCTGCTTTCCCTCTTGATTCCCGTGTGGGCCATGTGCGTGCTGATCTCGTACTTGCTGGCCTGGAACATCCAGATGGTCTACGGCGCGGCGGCCGAAGAGGTGCTCGGCGCGGAACAGCAAGCGGCGTTGCGCCGCGAACAGCGCCCGGCGATTTTTGCTCTGGGCCTGCTGCTGTGCTTGCTGATGCTCGTCCCGGTCCTCAATTTACTGTTGCCAGCCGTGCTGTGCACCAGCGTTTGCCATTTGCAGCGCCGCGGCTGGCGCGCAACGCATGCATTAATCAAAGTGGAGTGAACATGAGTGAACACGCAAGACGCGGCACCCTCGAGCGCGCTATTGAAATCGCCGCCGCCACCCATGCCGGCCAGACGGACAAGGGCGGCGCGCCATACATATTGCACCCTTTGCGCGTCATGCTGCGCGTCGCCCCCGGCGCCCAGCAGATTGTCGCCGTGCTGCATGACGTGGTGGAAGACAGCGATGGCAAAGTCACCTTCGACGACCTCGCGAGTGAAGGATTTTCCCAGGAAGTCATCGACGGCGTGCGCGCCGTGAGCAAGATAGAAGGCGAGTCGTATGAAGCGTTTATCGCCCGCGCGGCATTGAATCCGGTGGGCAAGGCCGTCAAGCTGGCGGATCTGGCTGAGAATAGCGATTTGTCGAGGATAGAGATGCCGACGGAGAAGGATTTGGAGAGGGTGGGGAAGTATCGGCGGGCGATTCAGCAACTTATGTCGCAGCAATGATTCTTGTGTGCCGAGATCGTGTTCGAATGTTGGATTTAACCTCGGCGCACTTGTGAAGATGTTGGTACAAGGTTGAGGTCTTGTGCAAATGGCGAAACTGATCCCGGCCGCCGATACTTCTCTTTTCCTGCGCGCGGGTTTGTTGATGCTCATAGCGGTACGCAGTGAACGCGAGCTGAGGCGTCACGCCATTGGAAGCAGGCATACCATCACCACCATTCCAATAGCAACTTTGTCTGTTTGGAAGGGGATTTCGCCGCGCTCTTGAAAACCCTGTTTCGCGTAGAAGCGGCGAGCATTTAAGTTGGTTTTGAGCACATCTAACCATATCAATCTCTCCCTGCGCTCCACCGCCAGATCATGAATGTAGCTCAAGAGCTGCTTTCCATAACCGCGTCCAGCCTCGGATTTGAGGAAGTATATCTTCTGCAGCTCCAGGCCCACTTCGCCGCTGATAGGCGCCGGTTTCGACAAGTTGACCTTGGCGAAACCGACGACTTTCCCGCTTTCGTCGGAAGCGACAAGCCAGACTTGTTTCAATGAAGTCAGCGAATTTTCAAGCGTGCTGGAAGAAAAATCTTGGTCCAGGAAATCTGATATTCCGGTAGCGGACCAAATATCCGAAAAATGCTCACGGTAGGTCTGGCAGCCTATTTCCTGTAGAGCGCGCAGGTCTGCGATTTCAGCTTCACGGATATTAATCATATTCTTTCGGTTTGATCAGAAATGGAGATGCAATGATATTGTAAATTGCATCATTCTGTTGGGACTCTGTGGGCGGAGTCGTGCGGTGAACAGCGGAACGAGAAGTCCGATCCGCCATTCGTACACGACCTGAGCGGCTGATGTTGTCGTTAGGAAAAACCGCCTGCGGCGCAAAGCTAGTCAGAAGAATCGGAGAGGGTTGCGCTTGCAAGCGCAACCCGGTTTTGCGGCGCCGAGCTGCGCTCGCCGAAGTCCCGCAAAACCCCCGCGCCCGTACCGGACGCGGATGCGACGCACGCGCTCTGCATGCATGGAATAAATAAAAAGGGCCTCCCCGCCAAAACGGGGAAGCCCTTTTTATTTATTCGGTGGTGGAGACGGCGGGAATCGAACCCGCGTCCGCAAGCACTCCACAGACAGTTCTACATACTTAGCACTATCATTTAATTTAACTCAGCCAGCACGGATGTGCACGTTATGGGCAAGCGAGTTACCTATTATTTAGTCGGACGCTAAGTAACCCAGCATACGACGAGTCCCTGTAAATGACTCTAGAGCTTTTGACGGCCCACCCCAGGGACGAGGTGTTCTAGAGCTAACAGCGATTAAGCTGCCAGTGCGTACGAGTTATCGTTTGCAGTTAAGTTTTTTCAGGTTGTATTTACGAGGTAGCCCGCCCTCGGTATGCCCTGCGCTGCTTTGCAACCCACGTCGAAACCAGGTCGTCCCCACAGAACCTTCATTGTAGCGCAATCTGCCCACTCTTGCATGATGCATTCGCGCCATTGACGTAAGGGGTCTGACCCGCCGGGTCAGACCCCAGCTTTCCGCTGCGAAAAGTAATGCGTCTCAAGCCGCCAACTGCCGCTCCTGCGCCGCCTTCACCACGCCGGTCACCAGCTCCAGCAAGGCCAGTGGCGTATCGAGCAAATGGTCGGCGTTCCAGTGCTGCGGTTCGACGGCGCCGCAATACCCCCAGGCGCAGGCGACCGTGCGCATGCCGGCGGCGCGGCCGGCCTGGATGTCGCGCAGGTCGTCGCCCACGTACCAGCAGTCTTCCGGCGCCAGATCCAGGCGGCGGGCCGCTTCCAGCAGGGGGGCGGGATGCGGTTTCGGGTGGGGCATGGTGTCGCCCGAGATCACGCAGCCGGCGGCGCCCAGGCCGATCTGGCCGACCAGCGGGGCGGTGAAGCGGGCGGCCTTGTTGGTGACCACGCCCCAGGCCAGACCAAGAGCTTGCAGGCCGTCCAGCATGGCGGGGATGCCGTCGAACAAGCGGCTTTCCACTGCCAGGGCCGCTTCGTAATTGTTCAGGAAGCCGTCTTTCAGGGCTTCGTAGCCGCTTTCGCCAGGAGCTATCCCATACGACGCGCCTATCATGCCGCGTGCCCCGGCCGAGGCCGTGGGGCGCAGCACTTCATACGGGGTCGGCGCCAGGCCGGCGCGCGCGCGCAGCAGGTTGATGGCCGCCGCCAGGTCGGGCGCGGTGTCGGCCAGGGTGCCGTCGAGGTCGAACAGGATGGCGCGCGGGGCTGGCAGATGGTCAGTGATCATGGCGGGCAAAGTGTGTCAAGTGGGAATGAAAAATGGCGGCCGCAGCCGCCTTGTATTGTGCGTGATGGTTACAGCGGCCGGGTGCAGGCCACCAGGTAATTGACGCTCGTATCGCTATTAAGTGAGTAAATCTTGGTCAGCGGATTGTAGCCCATGCCGCGCATGCTGTTGACGTCCAGGCCGGCGCTGCGCAAGTATTGCGACAGTTCGGCCGGGGTGATGAATTTGTCGTAGTCGTGCGTGCCTTTCGGCAACAGACGCAACAGGTATTCGGCGCCCAGGATGGCGAACAGATACGCTTTCGGGTTGCGGTTCAGGGTCGACAGGAAGACGTGGCCGCCCGGTTTGACCAGCGCGGCGCAAGCCTTGACGATGGCGGCGGGGTCCGGCACGTGCTCGAGCATTTCCATGCACGTCACGACGTCGTACTGGCCCGGCTCTTCCTCTGCCATGGCTTCGGCGGCGATCAGCTTGTAGCGTACTTTGGCGCCCGATTCCAGGCTGTGCAGGTCGGCAACTTTTAGTGCCTTCTCTGACAGGTCGATGCCCGTCACGTCGGCGCCTTTGCGGGCCATCGATTCGGCCAGGATGCCGCCGCCGCAGCCGATGTCGATCACGCGCTTGCCGGTCAGCGGCACTTTCGCGTTGATCCATTCCAGGCGCAGGGGGTTAATTTCGTGCAGGGGACGAAACTCGGAAGTGGGGTCCCACCAGCGGTGGGCCAGCTCACTGAATTTTTGGATTTCGAGAGGGTCGGCGTTCATAGGTCGAATAATAGCGGCAATTTTACAATTGGGCAGCCACGGACGAAAAAAAACCCCGCCGTAGCGGGGTTTTTCATGCTGTTCTTGACTTGCGCGATGACTTGCGGCAAGTCCAGAGGTTCAGCAATTACTTGTTGCGGGTACCAACAACTTCGATTTCCACGCGACGGTTTTTCGCACGGCCTTCGGCAGTTTTGTTATCAGCAACAGGTTGTTTTTCGCCTTTGCCTTCGGTGTACACGCGGTTGCTTTCAACGCCTTTGTTGACCAGGTAGGCTTTGACAGCATCAGCACGACGTACCGACAGTTTTTGGTTGTAAGCATCGGTGCCGACGGAGTCGGTGTGACCCACAGCGATGATGACTTCCAGGTTGATGCCACCCAGTTGCGCGGCCAGCTCGTCCAGCTTGGCTTTGCCTTCTGGCTTCAGCGTAGCTTTGTCGAAATCGAAGAATGCATCAGCAGCGAAGCTGACTTTTTCCGAGGTAGGAGCAACTACGACTGGCACTGGCACGACTGGTGCTGGTGCTGGAGCAGGTACGACTGGTGCTGGAGGAGCCACGCATTTGCCGTCTTGCAGGGTTTCTGGCTCTACGCACAGTGGTACGTCGCAACCTGGCACTGCGTCAGCAGGTGTCCAGTAGCCGGTACGCCAGCACAGGCCGAATGGGTCACGCACGATCACGCCGCGGGCATCTTGCACGTAAGCGCTTTTTGGGCTTGGTGCTTTGATGTCAGTGGTAACTGGCGCGAATGGTGGGGAGGTTGGGGTTTGGGCCGAAGCCGAGCCAGCAATCACTGCGGATGCAGCGAAAAACAGCGTTACAAATTTATTCATTCTTTTTTCCTTTCGGGGGGTGATATCCGCAGAACAACACTGCGCTACTGGTGCTACGTGCCAAGATTTTATCATGTAGACCATATGCGCTCGTTTCAGATTGCGAAACTAGCAATTAACTTCCCAGTCATTTTGCCACACGCATCAGGGGCACACGACCGTGGTTAAATCAAAGCTTGCCCGATTTTAGACCGTGCGTTGTTTTTGCGCAACGAAAATGCCCATTTGTAACGCGTCTGTAACAATTGATCGCTTTTTTTGCCTCTTTTAAGGGCAGGTGGCTTGAACTGACATTGCCATTGTGCATTATCGACAGTGCAACATGCACGGCTCCGGTGCAAACTGCCAATCTTGCCGGTATGGCCAATTTGTACAGGTAGCTGGGCGCGCATGCTAAAATCGTGCGCTTGACTGTTAAGAGTGTCGAGCAAATGCCCACGGCGGCACGGCATGGCCAGCACGTACCCTTGCGGTACCCGTACTGGCCGCGCCGCCAGCCCGCCGATTTGTTCAGGCACTCTGCGACATGGAAGCCGGGCCACGCCAGCAGCGCGCGGCGCGGCGTCCACGCCGACAGCCACCCAGGATATGCAGTATTGCGTCATACATTGCGTAACAGATAAGTTAACCACAGCCTGAGATCAGTCGAACCGCCAATGGATCAATTCGCAAAAGAAACAATTCCTATTTCCCTCGAAGAAGAGATGCGCAAGAGCTACCTCGATTACGCCATGAGCGTGATCGTCGGTCGCGCCTTGCCCGATGCGCGCGATGGCTTGAAGCCAGTGCACCGCCGCGTCTTGTTCGCGATGCATGAAATGAATAACGTGTGGAACCGCCCTTACGTCAAGTGCGCCCGCGTGGTCGGCGAAACCATGGGTAAATACCATCCCCACGGCGATGCCTCGATCTACGACACGCTGGTGCGCATGGCGCAGGATTTTTCGCTGCGCTACATGCTCGTCGATGGCCAGGGCAACTTCGGTTCCGTCGACGGCGACGGCGCCGCGGCGATGCGTTACACCGAGTGCCGCCTGGACAAGATCGCCAGCGAGCTGCTGGCCGATATCGACAAGGATACCGTCGACTTCCAGCCCAACTACGACGGCAAGGAAAAGGAACCGACGGTCTTGCCGACGCGTATCCCGAACCTGCTGATCAATGGCTCGTCCGGTATCGCCGTCGGCATGGCGACGAACATTCCGCCACACAACATCACCGAAGTCATCGACGGCGCGCTGCATGTGCTGCGCAATCCCGATTGCACGATCGATGAATTGATCGAGCTGATCCCGGCGCCGGACTTCCCGACGGCCGGCATCATCTATGGCGTGTCCGGCGTGCGCGACGGCTACCGCACGGGCCGCGGCCGCGTCGTCATGCGCGCCAAGACCCACTTCGAAGAATACGGCAAGGATGGCGGCCGCATCGCCATCATCGTCGACGAGCTGCCATTCCAGGTCAACAAGAAATCCTTGCTGGAACGTATCGCTGAAAACGTGCGCGACAAGAAGCTCGACGGCATTTCCGACATCCGCGACGAATCCGACAAGTCGGGCATGCGCGTGGTGATCGAGCTGAAACGGGGCGAAGTGCCGGAAGTGGTGCTCAACAACCTGTACAAGCAGACCCAGTTGCAAGACACCTTCGGCATGAACATGGTGGCTCTGGTCGATGGCCAGCCCAAGCTGCTGAACCTCAAGCAGATGCTGCAATGCTTCCTGTCGCACCGCCGCGAAGTGGTCACGCGCCGTACCGTGTTCGAACTGCGCAAGGCGCGCGAACGCGGCCACGTGCTCGAAGGCCTAGCCGTTGCGCTGGCCAACATCGATGACTTCATCGCCATCATCAAGGCCGCGCCGACGCCGCCGATCGCCAAGGTCGAGCTGATGGCCAAGGCCTGGGATTCGTCCGTCGTGCGCGAAATGCTGGCCCGCACGGGCGACGGCACGACGCCGGGCGGCGTGGATGCTTACCGTCCGGAAAACCTGCCGAAGCACTACGGCATGCAGACGGATGGCCTGTACAAGCTGTCGGACGACCAGGCGCAGGAAATTTTGCAGATGCGCCTGCAGCGTCTGACCGGTCTGGAACAGGACAAGATCGTCAACGAGTACAAGGACGTGATGGAACATATCGCCGATTTGCTCGACATCCTGGCCAAGCCGGAGCGCGTGACCGTCATCATCACCGATGAAATGACGGCGGCGAAGAACGAATACGGCGCCGGCAACAAGGACGTACGCCGCTCGCAGATCGAGTTGAATGCCACCGACCTGGAAACGGAAGACCTGATCACGCCGCAGGACATGGTCGTGACCCTGTCGCACACCGGCTACATGAAGGCCCAGCCGATCACCGAATACCGTGCGCAGAAGCGCGGCGGTCGCGGCAAGCAGGCGATGGCGACGAAAGAGGAAGACTGGATCGACCAGCTGTTCATCGCCAATACGCACGACTACATCCTGTGCTTCTCGGATCGTGGCCGCATGTACTGGCTGAAGGTGTGGGAAGTGCCGCAAGGCTCGCGCAATTCGCGCGGCAAGCCGATCGTCAACATGTTCCCGCTGCAGGACAACGAAAAGATCACCGTGATCCTGCCGCTGTCGGGCGAGAACCGCACGTTCCCGGAAGACCATTACGTGTTCATGTCGACCAGCCTCGGTACCGTGAAAAAGACGCCGCTGAAGGACTTCAGCAATCCACGCAAGGCCGGCATCATCGCGGTCGACCTGGACGACGGCGACTTCCTGATCGGCGCGGCGCTGACCGACGGCCAGCACGACGTGATGCTGTTCTCCGATTCGGGCAAGGCAGTGCGCTTCGACGAAAACGATGTGCGTC
>NZ_LNCE01000167.1:0-1298 GCF_001445815.1 Janthinobacterium sp. Ant5-2-1
ATTGCGACAGGTCATTTTGCCGGCGCGGCCTTTCCGCTGATCCCCGTCGCCGACGGCGCGGGTGAAGTGGCGGCGCTGGGCGACGGCGTCAGCGGCCTGGCCGTCGGCGACCGCGTCATCCCGCACTTCATGCCGAATTGGCAGGGCGGGGCCATCACGCCGCACAACGTGGGCGCAATGCGCGGCGTCACCTTGCCCGGCTCGCTGGCCGAGTACGTGGTCGTCCCCGCTGCCAGCCTGGTCGCCTTGCCGGCCCACCTTGATTTTGTCCAGGGCGCGGCGCTGCCCATCGCGGCGACGACGGCCTGGAACGCCGTGCGTTCGGCGCCAGTGCGCCCCGGATCGGTGGTGTTGTTGTTGGGAACGGGCGGCGTCAGCCTCTTCGCCTTGCAGTTCGCCAAGGCGTCGGGCGCCACAGTGATCCTGGCGTCGTCCAGCGATGAAAAGCTGGAACGTGCGCGCCAGTTGGGTGCCGATCACCTGATCAACTACCGGGCCACGCCCGCCTGGGACACGGAAGTGCTGAAACTGACCGGTGGGCGCGGCGCCGACCTGGTGGTCGAGACGGTGGGTGGCGCCACCATCGTGCGCTCGCTCAATGCGGCGGCGGTGGGCGGCACGGTCTTCACCGTGGGCTTTGTCGGCGGCACGGCCGCCAGCATCGACTTGCTGCCCGTCATCGTCAAGGCTTTGCGCATCGTCGGCAACAATACCGGTTGCGTGGCGGACCTGGCCCAGGCGGCGCAGGCCATCGCTGCGCATGGCATCGTGCCCGTCATCGACCGTGTGTTCAGCATCGACGATACGGCCGAAGCGTATGCGGAGCTGGCTGCCGGCGGACGCCACTTCGGCAAGCTTGCCATCGCGCACTGAGCCGGGGAGGCCAGGTCTTGCCCGGTGATGCTGCCTGGCACGGCCAGTGGAGGAGTCGCCGTCAGGTGGCCACGTGCACTTTTACGTTGGCATCGCGCAAGACCTGGGCAAAGCGGGCCGGCGGCGGCGCATCCGTAAACAAGATATCGATTTGCGCCAGGTCGGCCAGGCGCACCAGCGCCTTGCGGCCGAATTTATGCTGGTCAGCCACCAGCCACACTTCGCGCGACTGCTCGATGATGGCTTGCGCCACCTTCACTTCGCGCGCATCGAAGTCGCGCAGGCTGCCGTCTTCGTCGATGCTGGAAATGCCGATGATGCCGATGTCGACCTTGAACTGGCGGATGAAGTCGATGGTGGCTTCACCCACGATGCCACGGTCGCGTCCGCGCACCACGCCGCCGGCCACGATGACTTCGCAGGCG